>JBIIIA010000342.1:0-3994 GCA_044235195.1 Thermoflexales bacterium | reverse complement strand
GTCGTGCCGCGCTTCGCCAGCAGTTTCTCGAGGATGGCCGGCGTGAAGCTGGCGGTCTTGCCGCTGGCGGTCGGCGTGGCGAGCACCACGCTTTTCCCTTCACGCAGCGCGCGGTAGCTCTGCGCCTGATGCGAATAGAACCTGGGGATGCCGACGGCCTCGAACGCCGCGCGCACGCGCGGATCGAGGCCGTGCAGCTCTTCGGCCGGCGCCGCATCAACGCCGTCGGTGACGCGATACAGGCGTTTCGGATCGTTGCGTTCCTCCGTCAACGCCTTGAACGTGTCGCGGCGCAGCTCGTCGATGCTGCGCGAAAACGCCGTGCTGCGGCTAAGGTAGCGCGACGGTTCTCGCACATTGAGTTCAGCCTGCAGCGCCGCGCGTTCGAAGCTCTGCAGCACGCCGTCGTCGAATTCGACGGTGATGCTGCGCCGCGTGGAGAGCAGCACCGCACCCGGGCCGTGGATCGGATGCGTGATGCGCGCGCCCTTGGCGAACGGGTCGGCCGGGCGCTCGGCTTCTTCGCGCAGGCGGCGCTGCTTGTGCTGCAGCACGCGGCCGGCGGCGGCCTGCAGCGCGTCCTTCATCTCCTCCGCGCGCGCGCTGGATTTGCGCGGCGCCTCGTCCTCGACGACGTGCACGTCGATCGCCTCTTCCTCGTCCGGCCGCCGTTCGTTCCGCTGCGTGCCGAAGCGCACGTGCTCGCCCTCTTCGATCGGGCCGCCGCGCGGATCGATGATGTTGCGCCCGCGCACGAAGTACGTCACGCCGCGCACGTCCTGCAGCACACCCCAGTGCTTGTCCTCGTCGTACCACTTGACGATGCCGATTTTCATGTTGCCCTCGATGGGGGTCATTATGCGGGCGCATGCGGGGATCGGGGGATGGTTTCGCCCATCGATTTTGCAGCGCCGTAAGATTTACTGCATGGTGCGCACACAGATTCAGCTTCCGGATGAAATTTATCGACGCGCTCGTCAACTGGCCCGATCGCGCGAAATATCGATGGACGAGCTGGTGCGACGCAGCCTTGAACTATTGATCAGCCAGTATCCCGATCCAGGCAGCACTCTCGAAGACTGGCGCATGCCGAAGCCGATGCATCTCGGATGGAAGGGCCTCGATGACGGTGAAATCAAGGAACTTGCCCAACGGGAGTAAGCATTTCCAATCCTTTGCTCATGCACACGTACTTCAGCTCCCGATGGTCGGGCCCTCGGTCGGGCGCCAGGTTTTGAAAGCCGGGTGTTTTCGAGTCCATCGCATCGATTACTCGTATCTCCACGGCTTTCCCTTCCGGCGCGTTGTCGTCGTACGTCACATAGAAGTAATCGGCGACGTCGGCTTGAATCGCCACGTCGTAGACGAAGTAATGCACTACGGTGCCGTCTCGAGATGTCCAGCCCTTCTCGATCCACCCCAGCTCCGGCAGATCGGATTCGATGTCGCGTCGCGATCGCCCGACGACGATGATTCGACACAACGTCAGCTCGCGCACCGCGTCCCAAGTTTCCGGGATCGAATATTTTCCGGATATTCTGTTCAGTTTCACGCGCGCGTCGCGCGTGGCCTGCACTATTGCAGCAGGATCGGG
The DNA here is from genome assembly GCA_044235195.1 of Thermoflexales bacterium. Classification (GTDB taxonomy): domain Bacteria; phylum Chloroflexota; class Anaerolineae; order J036; family Brachytrichaceae; genus CANJQH01. The sequence continues at coordinate 2,400 of JBIIIA010000342.1, read as the reverse complement.
TTCGGATTCTTTGGGTGAATAGCTGTACAGCACAAACACGAATGCGCAGATGAGACAGGCGACGACGCCGACTGCCAGCAGCACGACATATCCGAAAATTCTTGCGACCCTCGCGATCTTCATTCGCCATCCCCCCCTTCGGCGACGCACCCAATCGTATCGAGCCCGCATCCGGGCTCGGGTGATGCAACTGCGCAAATGTACCGCACTCGCTTTTTTGCACACCGTCCGTCGTCCGCCGTCCTAAAATCCCCCCCATGAAATTGACGATTGCGGTACTGCCCGGCGACGGCATCGGCCCCGAAGTGATGGCCGAAACGCTCAATGTGCTGCGCGCCCTGAACCTCGACATGGACGTGCGCGAGGGTCTGGTCGGCGGCATCTCGATGGACACGCACGGCGTGGCCCTCACCGACGACACGCTGCGCATGGCGCAGCAGGCCGACGCCGTGCTGTTCGGCGCGGTCGGCGGCCCGGCCAACAGCCCGTGGAGCAACCCGGCCAACAAAGTGCGGCCGGAACAGGCCATCCTCGGCCTGCGCAAGGGCCTCGCCCTGTTCGCCAACCTGCGCCCGGTCAAGGTCTACGATGCGCTCATCGACGCCTCCACGCTCAAGCCCGAAATAGTGCGCGGCGTCGACATGATGATTCTGCGCGAGCTGACGGGCGGCTGCTACTTCGGCAAGCCGCAGGAAAACCGCGGTGCGGCGCCGAATCGCGAGGCCGTCGACACCACGTTCTACACCGAAGGGGAAGTGCGCCGCCTGATGCGCATGGCGTTCGATCTGGCGCGCGGCCGCCGCAAGAAGGTCGTGCAGGCCGACAAAGCCAACGTCATGGCGACCGGCCGCCTGTGGCGCGCCGTGGCGAATGAAGTGGCGAAGGAATATCCCGACGTCGCGTACGAAGACGTGCTCGCCGACGCGCTGTCGATGCACCTGCTGCGCACGCCGCGCAGCTACGACGTCATCGCCACAGATAATCTTTTCGGCGACATCCTCAGCGACGAAGCGGCGATGATCGCCGGCTCGATGGGCATGATGCCCAGCGCATCGCTCGGCGACGACATGAACGCGCACGGCCACCGCCGCGGCCTCTACGAGCCGATCCACGGCAGCGCGCCCGACATCGCCGGCGAGGGCATCGCCAACCCCATCGCCATGATCCTCAGCGCCGCCATGATGCTGCGCTGGTCGTTCGGCCTCGCCCGCGAAGCCGACCGCATCGAGCTCGCCGTCGAAAAGCTTCTCGCCGACGGCATCCGCTCGATGGACCTCAAGTCGCTCGGCGGCAAGGTCGTCGGCACCCGCGAAATGGGCGCGGCGGTCATTGAAAGACTTTAACACCCGCATCCGCGCCGCCTTCGGCGCGGCCGGCGAAGCGTGGCTCGCCGAGCTGCCGGCGCTGCTGCAGCAATGCGCGCAGCGCTGGTCGCTCGAACTCGGCGAGCCATTCCCGCTCAGCTACAACTACGTCACGCGGGCGACGCAGCGCGGTGCGCCGGTGGTGCTGAAGATCGGCGTGCCGCAGCCCGAGCTGCTCACGGAGTTGGCCGCCATGCAGCGCTTCGCCGGTGAAGGCGCCGCGCGCCAGATCGCCGTAGACACAGATCTCGGCGCGCAGCTGCTCGAACTCGTCACGCCCGGCGACACGCTCGCCGCGCACTTCCCCGTGCGCGACGACGACGCCACGCGCATCGCCGCGCGCGTCATGCGCCGCCTGTGGCAGCCGATCGCCCCGGCCGACGCCGCCGCATTCCCCACCCTCGAGCGCTGGACGCGCGGCATCGACGAGGCCGTCGCGCGCAACGCAGCCCTGCCGCACCCGCTGCCGCCCGCGCTCGTCACGCGCGCCGCCGCCTTGCGCCGCGCGCTGCTCGATTCCGCGCCCGCGCCCGTCCTGCTGCACGGCGACCTGCATCACGAAAACATCCTCGCCTCCGACCGCGACCCCGACGGCTGGCTGCTGATCGACCCCAAGGGCGTCGTCGGCGAACGCGCCTACGACTGCGGGCCGTTTCTGATGAACCCGATCGGCTGGCCCCGCCGCGTCGCCGACCCGCGCGCGCTGCTGCGCCGCCGCATCGCGCTGCTCGCCGACGCGCTCGCGCTCGACCCGGCGCGCATCGCCGGCTGGGCCTTCGTCCACTGCGTCCTCTCCGCGTGGTGGTCCGCCTCCGACGGCGACGGCGACGGCCGCGAAGCGCTGGAAGTGGCGGGGCTGATGGAGTAGGACGCGGGTGCATCCGCCGTTTGGGGCGAGTTTTGAATCATCGACGATGCACCACGAAGAGAGATCCCTCCGTCTTGCCCTGGCTCGTCTGTGGCAACGTCTGCACGGACGGGGCAAGACGTTCGGGATGACGCTCTGGGAGAAGGAACGGCAATCGCAGACAGGGTG
>JBIIIA010000341.1:0-3997 GCA_044235195.1 Thermoflexales bacterium | reverse complement strand
GTTCTGGTACGTCGCTCGCAGCGTATAAGGCCCGGAAAACGTCTGCGTCACAGCGTTCATGACGAACCACACCTGGCCTTGGATCGATGCAGCAGCGACGATGGACTCGGTTGGCACTGCCCGGCTGCCGATGGTGAAACGAAATTGATCGGGAGTCTGGCCAGGCAATGGCACGCCGGCAGCATCAACGACTTCGACGACAGCCAGAAAACGGTCCGGTGCACTCGGATTCCCGACGAACACAGTATCGGACTCCGACGGCCGCACCAGGCGCAGCGTGGGCGAGACGCCGTTCACCGAGACGCGGTAGTTGGCCGATGCTTCGAGGCCGGCCACCATCAGCAGCACTTTGTCGAAGTTCTGGTTCACCAGCGACAGCTCGAGGTTGCGCGCCTCGCTGCGGTGCTCGTAGATGATGGAGCCATTTCGAATGCCGAGCACGGTATAGAACAGCGGCGCGGTCGAATCCTGCGTCACGGTGATCGGCAGCACCGGCACGTCGGAATCCGGCCGGAACTGGTAGTATCGGCCGCCCCACGGATTCACCGTTTCGTCGACGTCGAGAAAGGTGTCGCCCAGCCACATCGCAAGGTTCTGCTCCAGTTGAACTTCGTCGTACGTGCCGCCCGGCTGCGCCATGTCGGCATAGCGATATTTCGAATCGACTGTGCCGGTCAAATCCTTAGCGTAGTTGGCGATCATGAAATCCTTGTACGCCGTGCGAAAAGTCTGCGTGAAGCCGTTGGCCGTCAGCGCATCGTTGATGTTGGCGACGGCGTCACGACCGGGAGTGGCGGCGGAGGCTTCCCAAAATCGCGCCAAAAAGTTCGTGCCGGCCTCCACTTGATCGCCAGCCAGATTCGTCCCGAACTTTTCAGTCATGTACGTCCAAAAAAGGGCCGCACGATATGCGCTCAAGCGCAAACCGATGTTCGGATAACCCAAATAGCCGTTCACCTCACCGACGTAGCCGGCGTATCCAGTGTCGATGTCGTCGAAGCACAGCGCTGTCGAGCGCACCGCACCGAGACAGAACTTGTCCTGCGAAGAACGAGCCTGTCCTTCGATGACCCAGCCTGCGTCCGGTTCTACGAGGCCATCGTACTGAAACTGGAGAAAATGAAAAAGTTCATGTTCGTTGATCACCCATGGCGCCGGGTCGCCGACGCGCGTAACGTGGTCGAAGGGCATTTCGATCAAATACGGCGACATGCCCAGGTTCACTCCGCCAGCGCACCCACCGCCGTCGCACCATGCGATGTTGATCGGGATGCGATCGAGGCCGCCTCCCGGCGTGCCGGCGTCACGCATAAAACCAGCTCGTGCGAATGCCGCACGCGATCCCTGACCGGCCATAAGCTGCTGTTGTGCGAACGCCATAGATGATGTGCAGGCATTCTCGCCATCAATGAGAGGGCAGGCATCCGTGCCGCGCAGGCCGTAGAACACGCGGAAGTTGCCGTCCTCCACCACGCGTCGGTTGTTGCAGATTTCGCTGTACGACGAGTACGAGCTGTCACCGGCGCGATAAGAGCGCACGCGATACTCCCGGTTGATCAACGTCGGATCGACGCCTGTGTCGCGCCACTGCGTAGCGTCCGCCGCGAGATCACCGACGAGGCTCCATGCGCCGCCGTCGATGCGCCGCTCGACTTTCCAGCCTGTCTCGTCGGTTGCAGCATCTTTCCAACTGACGACCACCGTAGTCTTCTCCCAACCCTGACACGACATATTCACTGGAGTCGGCAGCGCCGCCCCCGGCGCGGCGCGCACCGACGGGGCGAACACGCTTACGAGACACAGCGCTGCGAGCCAGCGCACGATCGTTCTATTTTTCATGATGATGCCTCCGGTCGTCGAACTATCGTCAGCGAGTCGCGGGTAAAGCACGACACTACAGCAACGAGGATTTAGAAATGAGGCTGGTATATACCCTTCGCTCCTTCCGCGCTAACATTCCCTTGCCCATGCAGAAAACACGTCCGCTCACCAAGCACTCGCGCCGCGACGCAGCGCTCGCCTACGCGCTGCTCGCGCCGGCGCTGCTGCTCTTTCTCGCGTTCACCGTCGCCCCGCTCGTCTTCGGCGTGCACATCAGCCTGCACAACTGGAAGCTCGGGCCGCGCCAGTTCATCGGCCTGGCGAATTACGCGCGCGCGCTCGGGCCGGACTCCGAGCTGTGGCCGGCGCTGCGCACCACGCTGGCCTACACCGCGATGGCGGTGCCGCTGCAGGTCGGGCTGGCGCTCGTCCTGGCGTGGCTGGTCTTTCAGAAAATTCGCGCCAAGGCGTTCTTTCGCGTCGCGCTTTTCGTGCCGTGGGTGACGTCGACCGTGGCGACCGCCGCGGTCTGGGCGCGCCTGTACAGCCCGGACATCGGCGTGTTCAACGCCATCCTGAAAAGCATCGGCCTGCCGCCGTCGCAGTGGCTGCTCGAAGATCGCGGCATCTTCGCGCTGGCCGCCGCAGCGCTCGGCGCATCGCTGCCGGAATGGGCGGCCGGACCGAGCATGGCGCTGACGTCGGTGGTGGTGTACACCACGTGGGTGTTCGTCGGCTACAGCATGACGCTCTTTCTCGCCGGCCTCGGCAACGTGCCGGGCGAGTTGTACGAAGCGGCGCGCATCGACGGCGCCACCGGCCCGCAGCTCTTCCGCTTCATCACCTGGCCGCTGCTCGCGCCGACCACCTACTTCGTCGTGGTGATCACGGTCATCGGCACACTCAAGGCCTTCAACCACATCTGGGTGATGACGCAGGGCGCCGCCGGCACGGAGACGGCGTCGATCCTCGTCTATCGTCAGTTCTACGAATTCCAGCGCGCCGGCTACGCCAGCGCACTCGCCGTGCTGCTCTCGCTCGTCATCCTCGGGGTGACGATCGTCCAGAATCGCATCGCCGCCGAACGCGTCACGTACAACTAGCCGGTCGAATCTTCCCCACGCACCATGAACACTCGAACCACACGCTGGGTGTACCTGCCGCTGGTGATCATCACCATCGCCTCGCTCGCACCGTTCGCATGGATGCTGCTCACGGCCGTGAAGGACTACGGCGACGTGGTGTCGCTGCGCTTCTGGCCGTGGCCGCCGCTGGGCACGTCGCGGCCGAACTTCGGCAACTTCGCCGAAGCCATTCAGCTCATCGGCGTCGACAACGACACCGGCATGCCGCTGTTCGTGCGCCACATGCTGAACACGCTGGCCATCTCAGCGGTCGTCGTCGTCGTCGCCGTCGTCACTTCGGTGTGCGCCGCCTACGCCTTCGCGCAGCTCGAGTTCCCCGCCAAGCGCGTGCTCTTCCTGCTCGTGCTGGCCACCTACATGGTGCCCGAGGAACTCATGCTGGTGCCGCGCGCCGTGATGATGAACAAGGCGTACCTGAATCTGTACGATACTTTTCCCGCGATGGTGGCGCCGTTCCTCGCCAGCGCGTTCGGCATCTTTCTGATCCGCCAGTTCTTCCTGCAGGTGCCGAAGGATCTCTTCGACGCCGCGCGCATCGACGGGGCCGGACACATGAGCTATCTGCTGCGCGTGCTCACGCCGCTGGCCGCCCCGGCCATCGCGGCGCTGGCGCTGCTCGAATTCATCTGGACGTGGAACGAGTTCCGCTGGGTGCAGCTGATCACCTCGTCGGAAAACATGCGCACGGTGTCCGTCGGCCTCGTCGGCTTCCTGCAGGGCGAAGGCGGCGCGCAGACGCAGCTGGCCATGGCCGTGGCCGTCATGGTCGTCGCGCCGATCCTCGTGCTCTTCCTCTTCACGCAGCGCTATTTCACCGAAGGCGTGATCACGAGCGGCATTAAGGGATAGCACGGGGCGCGTCCACCGTTTGGGGGTGAATTACTCACGCCTCACCCCCTGACCCCCTCTCCCCCTCAATTTCGCTTCGGCTCTGATCGAGCAACGCTCTTGCTGGCGACGCGAAATTTCGGCGAAGAGGGGGCGCGTGGCGGGAATTTCCCCCTCTTCGCCGAGATTTCGCGCGCTTATCA
>JBIIIA010000340.1:0-4003 GCA_044235195.1 Thermoflexales bacterium | reverse complement strand
TGCTGGCGCCCATCCCGCAGTCGCCCAAGAAGAACCCGTTCACCGACCCGGTGGCCGCCAAGGACCGCCAGGAACTCGTGCTCGACCTGATGATCGAGCGCACGCGCTTCGGCGTGCGCGACTGCGATGTCACGCCGGAAAAAGCCGCCGCCGCCAAGCGGCAGCCGCTCAAGCTCGCCAGCAAATCCGAGCGCTTCGGCATTCGCGCGCCGCACTTTTCGATCTACGCGCGCGATCGCGCCATCGACCTGCTGGCCGATCAGCTCGGCGTCGGCGTCGAAGCGGCCACCGAGCTCGTCAACCGCGGCGGCCTGCTCATCACCACCACGCTCGATCTGCAGATCGACGAGGAAGTGCGCCGCATCGCCAACGAGCAGATCGCCAAGCTGCAGGCGGACGACAAAAAAGCCAACAACGCCAGCGTCGTCGTCATCGATCAAAACACCGGCGAAATCGTGTCCATGATCGGCAGCGTCGATTTTTACGATCGCAACATCGACGGCGAATTCAACGTCGCCACCGGCCTGCGCCAGCCGGGATCATCGTTCAAGCCGATCACCTATCTCGAGCTGCTGCGCCAGGGCGGCTCGCCCGCCACCTTCTTCTGGGACGTGCGCAAAACGTTCGACACCGGCACCGACACGCCCTATGCGCCGGAGAACTACGACCGGAAATACCACGGCCCGGTGCGCCTGCGCGATGCGCTGGCCCGCTCGTACAACATCCCCGCCGTCGAGGCGCTCGAACGCGCCGGCATCGGCAACGTCATCCGCCTCGCTCATCGCCTCGGCATCACCGACCTCGACCGCGGCCTGCAGTACTACGGCCTGGCGCTGACGCTGGGCGGCGGCGAAGTCAAGCTGCTGGACATGACGTACGCCTACGCCACCATGGCCAACGGCGCCACCATGATCGGCATGCCTCGCCCGAAAGACCTCAAGAAGGCCGGCTTCCGCGATCTCGATCCGGCCGTCATTCGCAGCATCGCCGACTCGCAGGGCAAGCTCCTGTATCAGTACGTGCCCGCCCGCAACCCGAATCTGCTCGGCCCGAACAGCGCTCAGCTCGCGTACATGCTCGCCGACGTCATGTCCGACGAACAGGCGCGCATGGCCGCATTCGGAGCCAACTCCGTGCTCAAGCTGGACAACGATCGGCCGGCCGCCGTGAAAACCGGCACCACCAACGACTACAAGGACAACTGGACGCTGGGCTGGACGCCGGATTTCACCGTCGGCGTGTGGGTCGGCAATACCGACAACTCGTCCATGAGCCGCGGCGTCACCGGCCTCACCGGCGCCGCGCCGATCTGGAAGAACGTGATGGAATATCTCCATCGCGCACGCGAGATTCGCGAGTTCGTGCGCCCGGACGACATTCTGGATGCGTCGGTCTGCCAGGTCGATGGGCTGATCGCGAACGACGCCTGCCCGTCGCGCAGTGAAATGTTTCTGCCGGGCACGGTGCCAGAGCGCACCAGCACGCTGGCGCAAAAATTCCCGATCAACCGTGAGACCGGCAAGCTGGCGCTGCCCGGCACGCCGCCCGAGCTGGTGGAAGAAAAGATCATGTATGTCTTCCCGCCGCAGGCAGCCGACTGGTACACCGGCCTCACCGAAGAGGAGCGCGCCGCGTACCCGCTCGCGCCGGTGGAGTTCGACACGCGCTTCGGCGGCACCGTCGCCTCGGGCGACGTCGCCATCGCCTTCCCGGCCGCCGGCAGCTTCGTCAGCGCGCTCGTCACGCCGACGATTCCCTTCACTCCGCCGCCGCAGGTCGACCCGAACGCGCCGCCGCCCGTCGACCCGAACGCGTTCGCCGTTCCCGGCATCGTGCCGATCCGCGGCAACGCCCGCGGCGGCGCGTGGCTCACCTATCGCGTCGCCCTCGCCCCGGGCTACGACCCGACGCCGGAACAGTGGATACAGGTCGGGCCGGATCACCCGGAACAGGTCAGCGACAACGTGCTCGAAAATCTCGACGTGCGCGCGCTGCCGCCCGGCGTGTATTCACTCAAGCTCACGCGCATCGAGCAGGACGGGCGCGTCACCGATTCGATCATCCAGTTCACCCTCGACAACACGCCGCCCGCGGCGGCGCTCGCCCAGCCGCAGCGCGACGAATACTTCGAGACGCCGGAGGACGAATGGATCGACGTCAACGCCGACGTCGCCGACGACAACTCGATCGATCGCGTCGAGTTCTACGCCGGCGACGTGCTGTTCGCCACCAAAACCAGCGCGCCGTTCTCCGTGAAATGGACCATCGGCAAAACCGAAGGCACGCCCAATTTCAAGGTCGTCGCCTGGGACGCCGCCGGCAACAAGGTCGAAAGCGAAGTGGTGTCGGTGAGAGTGGGGACGAAGAAGTAGATAGCAGAAAGTGATAGCAGAAAGTGATAGTGGATAGTGATAGTGATAGCAGCGGCCGTCACTATCACTATCCGCTATCTACTATCACTTCACTACTGCGCCGGCTGATTCATCTGCACGCCGCTGAGGCGATAGAAGTACACCAGCGACTCGGCCTTGCCGTCGTCGCGCGTGGTCATGATCAGCAGGATGGTGTTCTTGCCGTTGCCGGCGTCGCGGCCGTAGATGCAGACCTCGCCCGGAAGGGCCGCGGCCTGTTCACCGGCGGCGGCGCCGGCGCACCCCGGCAGCCCGGGCATCGTCCAGCCGAGGGCGCTCATCGCCTCGGTCGAGTAGAAGCTGCGCAGTTCTTCGGCCGTCTGCGTCGTGGTGAACGTCAGGAATTCGACGTTGTCCAGCGAGCCGCTCTCGCTGCTGGCCATCGCCTGCATCATCGCCTGCATGCCCAGCCGAATCGGCAGCGGCAGATCACCGCTCTGCTTCGTCATCCCCGGCATCTGCGGCACATCCGACCACAGCTCATTCGCCGCCGCGCCGCCGCCGCCGCCGATCATCGAAGTCACCGCGCCGCACGCCGACGTCATCACCATGGCGATCGACAGGCCGATCGCAGCCACGAACGTCTTTCCGCGATTCATATTTCCTCCAAAAGTAAATGCGTACTTGCGAATTGGGTCACGCGCCACAGCCGGCCACAGGAGCGCATCTCGTGCGCCGGCATGACACACGTCATTCATAGCATATTCCGAACGGCCTGACAACAGACGAGCAGCGGAAAACAAATCGCCCCGGCCGACGCAAGATGTCGACCGGGGCGAGTGCTGCGTTTGCTGTGTTCGTCTACTGCTACTGCGCCTTCGGCGTCATGCCTTCGATGCGAACGAGCACCACGTAGACCTTGCCTTCCTGCGTCAGCACGTTCGCCAGCAGCACCGTCGACTTGCCGCCGTCGCCGGGCTTGCTGACCAGACACGCGACGCCGCCGCTGCCGTTCTCACCGCACTCCGGCATGCCCGGTGCGTTCCATCCGGCCGCGGCCAGGCTCTCCTGCGAGTAGAAGGCGATCGTCTCCTCCAGCGACTTGGGCGACTCCCAGTCGGTCTTGTTCCAATTGAACGTCCCCGCCGTCTCGAAGGCTGAGTTCAACAGCGCATTGTTCGCCAGCTCACCCAGCTCGGTGCCGGCCTGCATGTTGATGTTGACCTGCTTCATGTCGGCGATCATCGGCACATCCGACGGCGCACCGCCGCACGCCGCCATCACGCTCATGATTACGCTCATTCCGATCGCTGCAAAAATAGATTTAGTGAATTTCATCGTGAGTACCTCTCCCCGCTTCCACCCGGGGCATTCCATATCCGCGTCACGCAACAATTCGCGGCATATGCATCTAGTGTAGCGATGCACGCAAAAACCGCAAGCGACGTTGCTTGCACAAAATATTTGCAAGATGACTTCTGGATGCTTAGCCCCCGGGAGCCCCCACAACCCCCCCAAAAAAAACCCCCAACGGCATGCTGGATTTCGGTCGTGCGGATCGCTACCGTATTACAGCGCGCACTGCGTGCGCATGTGTACGACGAAGACTCACACTGGAGAAACCAAATCTATGCAGCAGAGACAACCATGCC
>JBIIIA010000339.1:0-4011 GCA_044235195.1 Thermoflexales bacterium | reverse complement strand
CCTGTAGATCGGCGGCGGAGTACCACTTGCCGCCTCCGGCCATGGCCCGAAAATTTTCCAGCACGGTGAGCGCCGGAAAGTCGAGCGGGTCCTGATGGAGCATGCCGACGCCCTTGCGAATGCCATCGATCGGCGTGCGAATGTGCACCGGGGCGTCGTCGAACAGGATCTCGCCGGCGTCGCGGGTGATGAAGCCGGTGAGCATCTTGACGAGCGTGCTCTTGCCGGCGCCGTTCTCCCCGAGCAGCCCGTGGATGGCCCCGGCTTCGACGGCGAACGACACGTCGTCGTTGGCGTGCACCGAGCCGAAATGCTTATGGATGTTGCGGAATTCCAGGCGCATGGAAAAGCGAGGGCAGCTCAGCCTCGATGAACACCGAAGCTGAGCCGCCGCGAACGTCCACGGGCGACGGCGTGTGTCCGCCACCGCCCGTGCCGATCGATTACTGCGACTTGCCCTCGATGCCCGCCAGCAGCTGCGGCAGGTACCACATCTCGACGAGCTCGGCGGTCTTGCCTTCCGGCACGAACACCGTGCCATCCTGGAAGTTGATCGGGCCGGTCAGCGGCTTGATGCTGCCGTCGCCGAGGCCCTTGATGAACTCCGGAATGTACTTCTTCACATCGTCGTTGGCGCCGTTGCCCAGCTTCCAGCCGAAGCCGGTCTTCTCCTGGCTGTCGATGTTCGCCCAGTCGGCCGTCATGCGCACGAACGCCTGCGCGAACTTGCCTTCCATCGCCAGCTTGATCTGGTTGGTGTACTCCGGGCCCCAGTTGTAGTAGGCCACGCCCACGCACAAGTCGGGCTGCGATTCACAGCCGGCCTTGTGGCCGTAGTGCACGAAGTTGACCTTCTTGCCGGCGTCGGCCGCCTTGCGCGCCTGCATCGCCGCTTCCGGCGTGTCGATGTTGCTGATGACCACGTCGTAGCCGGCGGCGTACAGCTCATCGGCGACCTTGGTCGGGTCGGCGGTCACGCCCGGGATGTTGAACCAGAAGCCGATCCACTCGACCTTGAACTTCAGATCGGCCGGATTCTTGCCGCGGAACTTTTCCCAGCAGTACTTGGCGCCGAGATATTCCGACGACACGTAGCGGCGGGTCTCTTCGTTGATCAGGGGGCCGAGGATGGCGATCTGACCGGTCGTCGACTGCAGCGCAGCCGAGCAGCCGTTGATCATGTGGCCGTACTCCATCTCGGGCATCGCGTTCGCGAGGTTCTTGATGTCCTTGAAGTTCTTGCCTTCCTTCCACGAGTAGTCGCCCGAGGAGTGAATGACGGCGATCTCCGGGTTCTTCTTGGCGAATTCGGCGGCCTCGTCCTTGAAGTCATCCGAGTTGAAGATGACCATCTTGGCGCCCTTGGTGACCAGGTCCTGCGCCAGGGTCGAAGCCTTGACGTTCGGGCGGTCGGCCGGGTTGACCTTGTCGATGTACTCGAACTTGAGGCCCGGAATCTGCTTCTGCGCGTACTCGGTGATGCCCTCGTAGTGCGCCTGATTCCAGCCCTTGTCGTTGGCCGGGCCGACGAGGATCAGGCCGACGGTGAAATCACCGGCGGGCTTCTCGGCGGGTGCGGCGGAGTCGGCGGGCTTTTCGGCGGGCGCGGCGGCAGGCGTCGCCTGGCCGCAGGCCGCCAACACGACGGCGGCGGCGCTGAGCGCTGCCAGGCGTGCTGCGAACTTCTCGTTCATCTGTGCTTCTCCTTCTGACTGAATCTGACTGAACGTACCGTCTGATTGTTCCCTCGTCCTGGCCGGCATGCGCGCGCGTTTCGGACGAAGTCCGGAGCGCACAATCCTGCCGGCACTAATCCTGCTCGAATGGCCGCCCCAGGGAATTGGGCGGCGTCGCACGCAGCGCGCGCAGAATGGCGCGCCGCGCACCGAGCGGGAACAGCCGCGCCAGTCGGTCCACGAGATCGCCCGATGACACAATCAGGACGAGAATCATGAACACGAAAGGCAGGATCGGAAAAACCTGCGTCGGGATCAGCGTTACGACGCTCTGCGCCTTCCCGAGCAGCGACTGTGTGATGCCGAAGAGATACGCGCCCAGCGCCACCTTGAGCGGATTCCATCCGCCGAAGATGACCAGCGCCAGCGCGATCCAGCCGTAGCCCGCTACGTGGCGGAAAGTCCATCCGGCTTTGATGTCGAGGGTGAAGGCTGCGCCGGCGATGCCGACGAGCGCTCCGCCCGCGATTGTATACGCATAACGAACCGCAGTGACCGGCACGCCGCGCGCAAACGCCGCGGACGGCTGCTCGCCGACGGCGCGCATCAGCAGGCCCGGGCGCGTGCGGTAGAAATACAGCCACGCGACGATGATCAGCGCATACGTGAAGTACACGACGGCGTCGGCGTTGAACAGGATCGGCCCGATCCACGGAATGTCCACCAGGCCCGGAATCGGCAGCGGCGGCACGCGCGGCGCGTCCGTCAGCACGTACGGCGCGCCGAGGAACGACGACAGATCGGTGCACAGCAGCGCCAGCACGAAGCCGATCGCCGTCTGCGACTGCCTGAGCGTGATCGCGCCGAACGCCACCACTGCGGCCACCAGCCCGCCGACCACGGCCGCACCCAGAAATCCCACCCACACGATGCCCGTCGCCTGCGCCGTCACGAAACCGGCCAGCCCGGCCAGCAGAATCACGCCGTCCGCAGACAAGTTGATCACACCGACACGTTCCGTGATGGTTTCCCCGATGGCCGCGATGACGATCGGTGCGGCCGCGGCGACGGCGATGGCGAGCAGGGAGATCAGTTCCGCTGTGTTCATGTGCTCCGGACGAAGATTCTAACGGACATAACCACGAACCTGGCGATCAACGGTCGCGATTGTAGCGAAATCGATGACACGCTTCTACGGTTTTTTTCACCAGTTCTTAATTGTCAAGTTTGGTCAACTGCACAGGCGCTGTACAGACCACCGACCGGTGACTTCTCCTGCGCGATATTGCAGTTCGCCGTCGGTATGCAGCATCATGCGCACGCCTTCGCAATACCCGACGCCGCCCGGCAGCTCTCCCACCTCCGCACCGACCACCGCTGCGGCGATCACCTCGACGATCCCGCCGTGCGTCAGCAGCAGTGCATCCTGGTGATCGTGCAGATCCGCAGCCGCGCCGATGATGCGGCGCCGCAGCTGGGCCGCATACGCCGGGACGTGGCGTCCGTGCGCGGCGAGCCATGCCGCATCGGCGTAGGTCGTCGCCCGGTCCAGCTCGTGCATCAGCCCCTCGTCCTCCGGCAGCGCCAGCTCATCCCATTCCGCGTCGATGGCATAGCCCAGCGCCACGGCCGTCTCGATGCAGCGCAGCGCCGGCGAAACGGCCACGACCTGCATCGGGCCGAGCACATTGCCGAACTCGCGCGCCAGCGCCACTCCCGCGGCGTTCAAATGCGCCGCGCCGGAATCGCGCGCGCTGTGCCGCAGCACGTAAATCGATCGCATGTGTTCCTCGGGCCTCCTCGAATTCGCCCTGCTCAACCGCCGTGCACACCCGACTGTGCCAGCAAATCGAGCAGCGAGATCCATTCCGGGATCGGCCGGCCGGCGTCGTTTCTCGTGAGAATCGCCACGCGCGGCCCTTCGTTTTCCTCACCTTTTTTGAAGCGCACCGCCACGCCGCCGGGGTTGAAATACAGCACGCCGTCGAGCTCGCGCAGGACGCTGCGATGAGAATGCCCGAACACGACCATCGTCGTGCCATCCGGCCGCGCACGATGCAGGCGGCCGATGATGCGGTCGTTCACACGCTGCGGCTCGTCACCGTCGAACAGCGACGTCGCTTTGTCCACCACCGAAAATCCGAAGTTCTGGTGACCATGCGTCATCCAAATGCGCTCGCTGCCCCAGCGCAGCCGCAGCGCCGCCGGCAGCGCCTGGTCGTGCACGCCGCTGGTGAACTGCCAGTGAAGGTTGCCGCGCACGGCGTACACCGGCGCAATTTCGGACAGCGCGCGCAGCACCGAGTCGTCTTCCACGTCGCCGGCGTGCAAAATC
>JBIIIA010000338.1:0-4029 GCA_044235195.1 Thermoflexales bacterium | reverse complement strand
CACGATGATGGCCGGCGTCGGCAGCGGGCCGGGCGTCGGAAAAATCGCCGGCGGCGCGTTCCCGGTGACGCAGTGCACGCTGCGCACGTTGTTCAGCGTGTCGTCGCCCGGCGTCGAGGTGCGCACGGCCTGTGCATAAAGCCTGCGCGCCGGCGAGATAGATCGGCTTGATGATAGGTCACACAGGACTTTCTAGTTCGATGCTGCCGAGGCAGCCTGTCCAGTAGTTCGATTCACAGGATGCTGCGCGCTGTACCATTTTTTTGCGTGCACATGCACCATGCGTCGGTGTGTATGCCCGGCCAATTTCGTGCAAAGCACATCCTCGCAGGAGCTGCGCGTCGCTCCTCTTCGGCGCGCATACCTATAAGCCAACAGCGGTCGGCAATGCCGGCTGCAACGCCAAATTCCGTTGCCTTCCGCTGTGGCGGGAGAAAGAAATGAACACTGTATTTGCAAGGCTCGGCGCGCTGACCGTCGGTATGGCGCTGACGCTTGCACCGTCCATCACAGGGTCGGCGCTTGCGCCGAATCAGGACGCCGACGTCGTCCTCGTCGATCACTTCGAAAATGCCACAGCAGCCAATTACGTCTCCGGCAGCGTAACGTATGTCGACGGCCCGTCGGGGTTCGGACGAGCTGCCGACTTCACCTCCGGCAGCTGGGTGCGCTACACCCTGCCGAACTGGCAGACCGGCCCGTGGAATAGCCCGACGGGCAAGCAGGGCACAGTGGATTTCTGGGTGTATCCGATGCAGATCAACAAAGTTCTGCTCGACATCAACTGGTATTCGACGCAGTCGATGCCGGCCAGCGGACACGTGCTGAGCTTCATCATCGGGGAGGATGCTCGTCTATACGTCAGCACATGGCCCGCGTATGGATTCGTCAGTGCAGCGACCATTCCGATCAACACATGGACCCACATCTGGTTCACGTGGGGCGCGGAAGGCACGCGCCTCTATCTGAACGATGAGCTCGACTCGTCGTTTACGGACAACAAATTTCCGGCGCTGAATCCAACGAGCTACCTGTATGTGCCGGCATGGACGCAGCCGGGCATCGGACACATCGATGAGCTGCGCGTGCGGCGAACCTATGAACGTGTGCCGTGCGCGTTGTATCCGATCGCACTTGCGAGCAGCACAATCGCCGAAGCGACGCCCGGCCAGTCGCTCGCCAACGTGTTCAACAGCACGGGCGGCGGCAACTTCGGCTGGCTCAGTTGGACCGGCGTCACACAAACCACGGATTTGCCGGCAAGCCTGACGCCGCCGGGCAACAGCGATACCTACTTCAACAGCAGTGATCCGACGGATCATGAAGTCTCGGCAGGCGACTGGGTCGTCGGATATGCAGGCGTCAACAACAGCGCTGATGTGCGTGCACGCCTCGATGCTCTGGTCGGTGCCGTGATCACGGTGCCGGTATGGGATGCAGTGAGCGGGCGCGGGGATGCGATGAAATATCACGTCTCTGGCTTTGCACAACTGCGCATCGTGAGCTACGACCTGCCGGCCAAGCGCATCACTGCCGTTTACGTCGGCCCTACAACATGCCCGAAGTAGCTGAGTGGACATACGGAATCGGCGCAGACTCACCTGCGCCGATTCGAACCAATCGACCAACGGCGAGCATCATTCGTTCCGCACTGCGCGGAGCGAAGCATCTCTCGCCAAGCTTGGAATGTCGGAGCGGCGGCTGGCCGTCGATGGCCCCAGGTCGCCGCCGGTCTCCGGCAGCAGGATCGTCGAAAATGAGCCGGGATCGTCGACCACACCGATCACCACGATTTCCCCCGGCACGATGATGGCCGGCGTCGGCAGCGGGCCGGGCGTCGGAAAAATCGCCGGCGGCGCGTTCCCGGTGACGCAGTGCACGCTGCGCACGTTGTTCAGCGTGTCGTCGCCCGGCGTCGAGGTGCGCACGCTGGCCAGCGCCGAAATCGCGGTTCCGACCCCGCCCAGCACGCGCAGGCGCACGGTCACCACGGCCGATTCGCCGGTGTACAGCGTGCCCAGCATCAGGAGAAAGGTGTTCGGCTCCGGCCCGCGCGTCACAGTTCCGCGCGTCGGCGTGATGTCCATCAGCTCGACGTCGGCCGACACGGCGTTCACGACTTCCACGTTGTAGGCCGGCCCCCCCTGGTTGCCGATGCCGACGACGTACTCCACGATGCCGTTGTGCGCACTGCAGGTGTTCAGCCCAGCCAGGCGCACGAACGGATCCGGCAGGCCGCCCTCCGGCGTCGGCACGATCGGCCCGCCGGGCGTAACGGTCGGCCCCGGCGGCTGAGGCGTCGCCGTGGGAATCACGATCGCGGTCGCCGTCGCCGGCGGGCGCGGCGTATCGGTCAACACCATGGGCGACTGCCCATGGGCCGCGTGCTGCACCCCGCCGAACAGCAATGCTGCAGACAGTGCAACCGTGACACACATCAGCATCAATGCCAATCGAAATTTCATCCGAGCCATGTCATTTCCTCATGATCTCCGAGTCGGAGTACAACATTATCGTGTGCGGATTTCCTCTTGCGAAAGTCGGATCCGGGTTCCATCGAAAGACTGCAATAGACGACGGAGAGCAAATCATCGAACCACCGCCGGCGCATATACGCGGCTCGCATCGGCAGGATTCATCACCCGCGGCGCGTACAACCGCGGGCGCAGGAACGGGTCACCGGTGATCATGTACATCCGAATGAGCTCCGCGCGGGCCGCTGATTCCTCCTGAAACAGGGTCAGATACCCTGCCTGCGCCAGCTCTCCCAGGGTTTTCGACCTGCCGGCCGGCCCCCACAACGCTCGATAGAACCCGCGCAGCAGGGCGTCGTGCCCGTCCGAAACGCTCAGCCCCGTCGGTCCCCAGGCCGCAATGGCTCCCTGCTCCGCCATCACCATGCGTTCGTCGAAGGCGGTGTTCAGCCGCGTCGCATTTACGGTGTCGCTGTACGCGTAGGTATAGGCACCGGTCAGGCAGGTCATCATCAGGAGAATGGGCTGACGATCGCCGTTGGCCACGGTGTCGGCGTCGTCTTGATGCAGGAGATAGTTGTCCCAGAGATCCGGCCGGCCGAGGTCGCCGATGCGATTCTGGCTGGCATGGCCGATGTAGTTCACCAGCGCGGCGCCTTCCGCGAAAAGCGCACGCGAGCCGCTGTACGGCATATTCACGGCACCGCTCGGCGCCGGCGCCGCGTACGGCGCCCCGCCCAGTGCGCCGGTCGGGTCGTAATACCAGCGGCGCACGGCGGCGTAAAAATTCTGGTCGCCGATGCTCTGTTCGGCCGTCTGCCAAAACTGGCCGGCCGGATCCGCGGTCCCGTCGATGCGCACGGCGTCGTCGACCAGATAGAGCACGCGCGTGCGCCAGCTTCCGTCGAAATATTCTGCGCTGGACAGCTCGTAGCGCAGCAACTTTTCCACATAACTCGCCGCCTGTCCGGCACTCTGCGCGGGAATGCGGCCGAAGATCAGATCGGGAACCTTGTCCGCCAGCGGATCGTCGTAGTCGAGCTGGGCGAAGCACGATTCGCAGGGCGCCTCGCCACGGCCGCCGAAATCGACGTCGTACGGGTCGACGTCGGCGAAATACGGGGGCATCACGTTCGGAAATCCCCACCCAAGGTAGTCCCGCACGTCGAACGTGGCATCGCCGACCAGCACCACGCCGCGCGGGCGCTTCGACCAGGTCGAATAGGCGCTGCGCAGAAAATCACGGATGGCCGCCGGCGAAATCTGGCCATGCCCGAACTGCGCGTAAATTGCTTCGACGGGCACGGAGGTCGCCGAGATGCCCGATGCGCGTCGATGCGCCAGCAGCGGCTCGAGCGCACCGAGCCACGTCTGAGGCGCGAGGTAGATGGCTTCGACGTTGCGCGGCGTGCCGAGATCGGCGAGCGGTGTATATCGCTCCAGCGTGGCCGTCGTGACGCGTTCGCCCGCGCCGCCGACGAAATATTCGCGCCCGGCGACCGCCTCGAATCGCCCGCTGGCCAGTGCAACGACGGTCGGCAAGAGCGGATCGGTC
>JBIIIA010000337.1:0-4038 GCA_044235195.1 Thermoflexales bacterium | reverse complement strand
ACCAATCTCTGCGACACGCGCGACTACACCTATACCGTGCGCGAAATCGACGGGCAGTTCCTCATCGAAACCGTGACGAGCAAGGTCGTGAACAAGCTGTGCCGCTGACGCACACCCGAACCAGCCAAAGCGGAAAAACAGCCCTCCCCGGGCATTCATCCCGGGGAGGAATGCGGCGCACCGCGCCGCTGGTCGCAGTGGTCGGAATCACTGACCACCGCGTTGTTTCGACCAAGCCAGCCCCTACGGGATCAGCGCAATCATTTCGATCTCGACCAGACAGTCCTTCGGCAGGCGCGCCACTTCCACCGTCGAGCGAGCCGGCGGATTCTGCGGGAAATACGTCGTATACACCGCATTCATGGCGGCGAAATCGTTCATGTTCTTCAGGAACACGCCGCTGCGCACCACGTGCTCGAGCGACGTGCCCGCCGCCGTCAACACCGCGATCAGATTCTTGAAAACCTGCTGCGTCTGCTCCGTCACCCCGCCCGGCACCAACTCGCCCGTCGCCGGGTCGATCGGCGTCTGGCCGGACAAGAACACGAAACCGTTGGCCTTGATGGCCTGCGAATAAGGGCCGATCGCCTTCGGGGCGGCCTCGGCTTGGACGACAGTGCGTGTAGTCATAGTTATGTAAAACACCCTACCGGATACCGGAAAGACTCACCACGGACGACACCACCATGCTGACGATGACGATCACGACGATGGTCAACCCCAGCACGGCACTGCCCCGCGATCGAACCGGAGGACGCGGTCGAGGCGTGCGCATAGTGGCAGCATTGTAGTAGAAAGTCGGAGTAAATCAGAGTAAAGGAGTAAAGAGTCAGAGTAGAGAGTCAGAGTCCGAGTGAGAGATCTGGATCACCTGCACAGGCCCGTGCCACGCTTCGTTCTGCACGAATTGCTCGATGAACTCGCCTTCCCTCACCCGCGCCAACACCTTGCGCCAGAACGCCGTCGCATCGACGTTCCCCGGGATCTCGCCAATCTCCCACACCCCCGGCAGGCGCTCGAACAGCCCGCGCGCCAACCACTCGCCGCAGCCTCGGCCCCGATACTTCCGCAGCACGAAAAACTCCTCCATCAGCCAGTGCGACGCCCCGCCGGGATCGACGTAGCTGCCCCGCTCGACGAACGCAAATCCCGCCCAGCAGCCGTCCACGCGCAGCAAATACCGGCCGACGCCGCCGCGCCGCCCCCAGCCATCCATTAGAAAATCGTCCGGCGTGAATCGCCCGGCCTCGTCGACATCCTCGCCGTTCCAGGCGCTGAATTCATAGGCATACAGCTCGAAAAGCTGCCGCAGCACCGCGCGATGCCCGCGCCCGGCCCGAATGATTTCTCGTCGCATCACCCGAAATTGTCGCCCAACCAGTACACTTGTCCCGTGAGCTCCCGCCATCCCCGCAATCCCGGCACCCCGCTCGACCTCGACTGGGTCGAACGGGTGCGCGTCAATCGCAGCGCCGTCGAACGCCGCACCGCCAGCCTGCCCGCCCGCCGCACCGTCAAACAGAATTGGCAGGCCGCCTGGCTCATGCGCGCAATCACCCTGATCGACCTCACCACGCTGCAGGGCGACGACACCTCCGGCAACGTGCACCGCCTGTGCGCCAAAGCGCGCCACCCGTTGCGCGCCGACCTCGTCGACGCGCTCGGCGCCGCACCGCTCGGCCTGCGCGTGGGCGCCGTATGCGTCTTCCACGAAATGGTGCGCCCGGCCGTCGAAGCGCTGCACGGGTCCGGCATCCCGGTCGCCGCCGTCTCCACCGGCTTCCCCGCCGGCATGACGCCCTTCCCCCTGCGCGTGCAGGAGATCGAATATTCCGTCGAGGCCGGCGCCGCTGAAATCGACATCGTCATCTCCCGCCGCCACGTACTCACCGGCGACTGGAGCGCGCTCTACGACGAAGTGCGCGCCTACCGCCACGCCTGCGGCGACGCACACCTGAAAACCATCCTCGAAACCGGCGAACTCGGCACGCTGCGCAACGTCCAGCAGGCCAGCCTCGTCTGCATGATGGCCGGCGCCGATTTCATCAAAACGTCCACCGGCAAGGTCACCGTCAACGCCACACTGCCCGTCGGCCTGACGATGGTCCGCGCCATTCGCGACTACGCCGAACGCACCGGCCACATCGTCGGCTTCAAGCCGGCCGGCGGCATCCGCACAGCCAAACAAGCCCTCGACTGGATGATCCTCATGAAAGAGGAACTCGGCGACGACTGGCTGCAGCCCGAACTTTTCCGCTTCGGCGCCAGCTCGCTGCTGGCCGACATCGAACGCCAGCTCGAACACCACGTCACCGGCAAATACTCCGCCGCCTTCCGCCATCCGATGATGTAACGATGCGCGGTTTCCTACGCGAAACTGCATAAAAAGCCCATGCAACCCGCCCAGCTCTTCCACTCGCTCCCCTACGGCCCGGCCCCGGAAAGCGCCAAACCCGCCCACGCCTGGCTCGACGCCCACGGCCGCGCATTCGGCATGTTCATCGACGGCGCCTGGACCCAGCCCGACGAGGCGCGCCAGTTCGAAACCAACGAGCCCGCCACCGGCCGGCCGCTCGCCCGTCTGACCCAGGCGTCCGAAGCCGATGTGCACGCCGCCGTCGCCGCCGCCCGCGCCGCCCAGCCAGCCTGGGCCGCCCTGCGCCCGCACGAACGCGCCCGCTTTCTCTACGCGCTCGCCCGCCAGGTGCAGAAGAACGCCCGCCTGCTGGCCGTCCTCGAAACGCTCGACAACGGCAAGCCCATCCGCGAGTCGCGCGACATCGACATTCCGCTCGTCGCCCGCCACTTCTATCATCACGCCGGCTGGGCCCAGCTCTACGACGACGAATTCGCCGGCTATCAGCCGCTCGGCGTCGTCGGCCAGATCATCCCGTGGAACTTCCCGCTGCTCATGCTGGCGTGGAAAGTCGCCCCGGCCCTCGCCGCCGGCAACACCGTCGTCCTCAAGCCGGCGGAATGGACGTCCCTGACCGCGCTGCTCTTCGCCGAACTCTGCACCGCCGTCGGCCTGCCGCCCGGCGTGCTCAATATCGTCACCGGCGACGGCCGCGTCGGCGAACAGATCGTCACGCATGCCGGCACCGACAAAATCGCCTTCACCGGCTCCACCGCCGTCGGCCGCCGCATCCGCGAGCTCACCGCCGGCTCCGGCAAGAAAATTTCGCTCGAACTCGGCGGCAAGTCGCCGTTCCTCGTCTTCGACAGCGCCGATCTCGACGGCGCCGTCGAGGGCATCGTCGATTCGATCTGGTTCAACCAGGGACAGGTCTGCTGCGCCGGCTCGCGCCTGCTGGTGCAGGAAAACATCGCCGCCCGCTTCTACGACAAGCTGCGCGCGCGCATGACCAAACTCCGCGTCGGCGACCCGCTCGACAAAACCACCGACGTCGGCCCGATCATCGCGCCGCGCCAGCACGAACGCATCCGCCGCTGCGTCGAATCCGGACTCGCCGACGGCGCACGGATGTGGCAGACCGAGGGCGTCGCCGGCGACAGCTGCTACTTCCCGCCCACGCTCTTCACCGACGTCGCCCCGTCCGCCGCCATCGCCCAGGAGGAAATCTTCGGCCCGGTGCTGGCCGCGATGACCTTCCGCACGCCCGCCGAGGCCGTGGCGCTCGCCAACAACACGCGCTACGGACTGGCCGCCTCGATCTGGACCGAGGACATCAACCTCGCCTTCGACGTCGCCGGCAAGGTCAAGGCGGGCGTGGTCTGGATCAACAGCGCCAACCAGTTCGACGCCGCCTCCGGCTTCGGCGGCTACCGCGAATCCGGCTTCGGCCGCGAAGGCGGGCGCGAGGGAATGTTCGAATATGTGAGGAGGACGGCGGACGGCGGACGGCCGACGGCGGCCAACGGCGGTCAGCGGTCGGCCGTCAGCGGTCGGCCGTCTCCCATCGACCGCACCCCCAAGCTCTACATCGGCGGCAAGCAGGCGCGCCCGGATTCGGGCTACAGCCGCCCGGTGCACGGCCCCGACGGCGCAACGATCGCCGAGGTCGGTGCCGGCAGCCG
>JBIIIA010000336.1:0-4046 GCA_044235195.1 Thermoflexales bacterium | reverse complement strand
CACAGCCGAAGTGGACCTGGGTGCTGGAGAACGGCAATGTCGTCGTCATCGACTACGGCTGGGACAACGGTGACGTTGCGGACGTCGGCGCCGTCTATCTGTATAACGGTTCCGACGGATCGCTGATCAGCCGGCTGACGGGCAGCACGGGCGGCGATCAGGTGGGTGAACAAGGCATGCTGGAGCTGAATGGCAGCCGCTTCCTTGTTTTCAGCGGCAGCTGGGACAACGGCGCGGTCGCCAATGCCGGCGCAGTGACCTGGATCGACGGAGTATCCGGACTGACGGGCACGGTCAGCGCGTCGAACAGCCTGGTCGGTTCGCGCGCCAACGATTCCGTCGGCAGCGGCGGCGGCATCGAGACGGCGGGCGGCAATTACGTGGTCGCCAGCCCGAACTGGGACAACGGTGCGGTGGCGAACGTCGGCGCAGTGACGTGGGGCAACGGCTCGACGGGCGCCACCGGCGTCGTCAGCACGTCGAACAGCCTCGTCGGCGGCGTCGCCAACGATCGCATCGGCACGTATCTGACGATGCTTTCGAACGGCAACTATCTCGTGCGCAGCACCAGCTGGTCGATGGGCAGCAAGACCAGCGTCGGCGCGGTGACGTGGGGCAATGGCTCGACGGGCACGAAGGGCGTGGTGAGCGTGACGAACAGCTTCGTCGGCGCCAGCTCGGGCGATGCGGTCGGTCTTTCGGTGACCGTGCTTTCGAACGGCAATTACGTGCTCGTGACGCCCGGCTGGAAGAGCGGGGCGCTGCTGAATGTCGGCGCGGTGACGTGGGGCAATGGTTCCACCGTCAGCGCTGGCATCGTCGGCCCGTCGAACAGCCTGGTCGGCACGCACGCCTGGGACGTCGTCGGCAACAACGGCGTCATGGCGCTGACGAACGGCAATTACGCCGTGTGCAGCAGCGAATGGAGCAACGGCGAAAAGACGCTGGCCGGCGCGGCGACGTGGGGCAGCGGTACGACCGGCATCACCGGCGAAGTTACGGTGACGAACAGCCTCGTCGGTTCGCAGATCGGCCACGAAGTCTGCAAATCCGGCGTCGTGGCGCTGACGAACGGCAACTACGTGGTGCTCAGCCCGTTCTGGGACAACGGCAATTCCGTCAACGTCGGCGCAGCGACATGGGTGACCGGCGCGACCGGCCTCGTCGGCGTCGTCAGCACCACCAACAGCCTGGTCGGCGCGCAGCCGTCCGATAAAGTCGGCCGTCGCGGCATCGCGCTGACGAACGGCAACTATGTCATCGGCAGCGATGACTGGTCGTACGGCCTGATCGCGTATGCCGGTGCGGCGACGTGGGTGAACGGGACGACCGGCTTGATCGGCGTCGTCAGCACGACCAACAGCTTGTACGGCGGCGCATCGTACGACTTCGTCGGTTCGGCGTTGTATACGCTGACGAACGGCAACTACGTCGTCGGCAGCTCCAGCTGGGACAACGGCATCTACGTCAACGCCGGCGCCGCCACCTGGGGCAGCGGCACCAGCGGCATCGTCGGATTGGTGTCCGCGTCCAACAGCCTCGTCGGCCGCGACACGGAGGACTATGTCTCGAGCGGCGGCGTCTTCGCGCTTGCGGACGGCAATTACGTCGTCGCCAGCCCGAGCTGGGACAACGGCGTCGCGACCGACGTCGGCGCTACGACGTGGGGCAGAGGCGCCAGCGGCGTGAAAGGGCAGGTCACGGCAGCCAATTCCGTGATCGGCAACTCACCCGGCGACGCCGTCGGCCTCGTCAAATCGCTCGACGCTGTGGACTACGCGCTGATCGTGCCCAGCTGGGACGACGTCGCCAACAGCATGGTCAACCGCGGCGCGGTGGTCTGGCTGCGCAGTGATCGCGCGGCGACCGGCACCATCAGCGGTCTGAGCGACCTGGCCGTCTACGGCGTCGGCTCTTCCTCCGGCCACGCGTACAGCAATTCGTATGTCGACGTGTTCGGCCGCCTGTCCTACGGCCGCCTCGCTTCGCGCTGGCAGAACGACCAGAAGGTCGTGCTGCTGCAGGCGTTGTATCAGACCGTTCACATCACGCCGCCCACCGGCGGCACGATCATCGGCAGCAATGGCCTGAACTGCGGCGTTTCGTGCACGATCACGCTTTACTACGGAGAAGTCGTCACGCTGAGCGCCAACGCAGACACCGGCTATCACTTCGACAGCTGGTCGGGGGCATGCAGCGGGACCGACAGCAACTGCACCGTCGTGCTGACGGGCACTGCCTACATCACTGCTACGTTCGAACCGGATCCTACGCCGACGCCGACGCCGACGGATACACCTACGCCGACGCCGACGCCGACGGACACGCCGACGCCGACGCCGACGAATACGCCCACGCCGACGCCGACGGACACACCGACGAATACGCCGACGCCGACCGAGACATCCACGCCGACGGAAACGCCGACGCCGACGGAAACGCCGACGATCACGCCGACGCCGACCGAGACGTCCACGCCGACGGAAACGCCGACACCGACCGAGACATCCACGCCGACGCCGACACCGACCGAGACATCCACGCCGACGCCGACGTCCACCCCGACGCAGACGCCGACGCCCACGCCGTCGAACGATCCGTCGCTGAGCGCGCTGAGCCTGAGCAGCGGCGCACTGTTCCCGGCGTTTACCGGCGCGACGTCATCGTATACAGCGAGCGTGGCGAACACTGTTTCTCCGCTGACATTGACGCCGGTGGTCAATGATCCGGGTGCAACCTACACGATCGCGACGTCCGCTGGACCGTGCGCGGCGAATGCTTGTCCGCTCTCCGTCGGGTCGAACACGATCACGGTGACGGTGACGGCTGAGGACGGCGTCTCGACGCGCAGCTATGTCGTCGTCGTGCGCCGCCGGCTTCCGGAGGACGCAGCGCTCGTCGCGCTGAACACGAGCGCCGGGCCGGTGGCGCCGAGCTTCGTCAGCACGACGCTGGCCTACACCGTCGCGGTGGCCAACGACGTCTCCACGATCGTGCTCACGCCGACGCTCAGCGATCCGGCGGCGACGTACGCGATTCAGCCGATCTCCGGGACGAACAGCCTCGTCGTCGGGCCGAATCGAATCACCGTGACGGTGACGTCGCAGGAGGGCACGCAGCAGAACTACGTCGTCGTGGTGACGCGCGCGCCGTCTTCGAATGCGTCGCTGGGCGGGCTCGACGTCGGGACGGTGCTTACGCCGACCTTCGTCAGCGGCACGCATGCGTATACCGCGGCCGTGCCGAATCTGCCCGGCACGGTGGTGCTTACGCCGACGCTCGATGAGCCGAACGCCACGTATTCCATCACGACCGCGTCCGGTCCGTGCGCAGCGAACACGTGTCCGCTGAACGTCGGTCCGAATCTCGTCACCGTGACGGTGATCGCGCAGGACGGCGTGACGCGCATCGACTACGTCGTGGTCGTCACGCGCGATCCGTCGGACGACGCCACGCTGGGCGGCATCGAACTGGGCAGCGGCCAGGTGTCGCCGGCGTTCGTCAGCAGCACGCATGAGTACACCGCTCAGGTGCCGTATTCGGCCTCGCCGCTCGTGATCACGCCGACGCTCGGCCATCCCGGCGCGTCGTACACCATCACCACTGCGGCCGGGCCGTGCGTCGCATTCGCGTGCAACCTCGTCGAGGGCGTCAACGCCGTCACGGTGACGGTGACGGCCGAAGACGGCGTCACCACGCAGGAGTACCTCATCGAGATCACGCGTGTGGGGCTTTCGCACGACGCCACGCTGACGAATCTGGCGCTGGCTGGCGCGACGCTGACGCCGGCGTTCGTCAGTGGTACGCACGAATACACCACCGCGGTGCCGTTCGCGACGGGTTCGCTCGTGATTACGCCGCAGCTCGGCTATCCGGCGGCGGCGGTGTACACCATCACCGGGCCGCACGGCGACTGCACGAGCAGCTCGTGCACGCTCGACCCGGGCGTGAACGTTGTCACCGTGACGGTCGTCGCCGAAGACGGCGTCACGACGAATACGTACGCCATCGAGATCACACGGGCGCAGTCGAGCGACGCGGCGCTG
>JBIIIA010000335.1:0-4052 GCA_044235195.1 Thermoflexales bacterium | reverse complement strand
CGCGCGAAGCGCAGCAGAAGCTCGTGACGTACCACAACCGCCTCGGCAAGATCGCCGCGCGCCAGCTGCGCGAACGCAACCGCCTCATCGAACAGGCCGAGGCCGAGGACCGTCTGGCAAGGAATTAACGTGCCTTACACCCCCATCCTCGGAACCCTCGGCTACGTGCTGTCGCGCGACGGCGCTGCGGTGCTCATGGTGCATCGCAACGCCCGGCCGGACGATCACGCCTACGGCAAGTACAACGGCCTGGGCGGCAAAATGGAGCGCGACGAAGACGTCGCGACATGCATGAAGCGCGAAATCCGAGAGGAAGCCGGCATCGAAGTCACCGCCATGCAGCTGCGCGGCACCGTCAACTGGCCCGGCTTCGGCAAAAACGGCGAGGACTGGCTCGGCTTCGTGTTCCTCATCACCGACTGGACCGGCGAGCCGGTCCAGCGCAACGTCGAGGGGGAGCTGTCGTGGGTGCCGCTCGAGCGCATCCGGCAGTGGTGCGACCCGGCGCAGCGCGCCGCCTCCGGCATCGACATGTGGGCCGGCGACGGCTACTTTCTCCCCCTCGTCTTCGACGGCGCCGCCCATGCCTTCCACGCCGTCATGCCCTACGCCGACGGCCGGCCGACCGGCTGGAACGTCGAATTCGTGTAGCCCCCGGAAAAGCGAACCACCCACGACGCCCCAGTCGTGGGTGGTTCTCCAGGAGGTTACAGTTGACTCATCGAGCAGCTCACAGGTCGGTTTCCCGGTCGGCTTGCGTCTCAAGTTGTCGCGCTAACTGGTGTATGTTTTACACTTAGCACATTACGAAAAGATGATTTTTTCTGACAAGCGCTTGCCATAAACTCGACACGTCGATTTGACAAGTTTGACAAGTCGACCGACGCGCTGCGATGGTTTTCATGCCAGCGCAGTACAATTTCACCTCTACATGGCCGATTCAAGACCCGAATTTACGTCGTTCGGCGCGATGCTCCGTCATCTGCGCCGGCGCGCGCGCATCACACAGCGCGAGCTGGGCATCGCAGTCGGTTATTCTGAAGCGCACATCGCCCGGCTGGAGGCCAACCAGCGCCGGCCGGACGTGGCTGCCGTGACCGGGCGCTTTCTCGACGCGCTCGACCTGCACGAGGAACCGGAGACGGCCGAACAGCTCGTCGCGCTGGCCGTCGCCGCGCGCAAAGGCAGCCTGCAGGCCACCCCGTCGGACATCCTCTCCGAAGCGCCGCCGACCAACCTGCGCGAGCAGCTGACCGCGTTCGTCGGCCGCGAAGACGAGGTCGGCGAGGCCAAACGCCTGCTGCGCTCCACCCGCCTGCTGACGATCACCGGCCCCGGCGGCATTGGCAAATCGCGCCTCGCCGCGCACGTCGCTGCTGAGGTGCTGCCGCTGTACACCGACGGCGTGTGGATCGCGTCTTTTGCCAACGTCACCACCACGGAGCAGGTGCTCACCACGGTGGCTGCCACGATGAACCTGGCCAGCAGCGACCTGCTCGAAGGGCTCAAGGCATATTTGCGCAGCCGCACCGCCCTGCTCGTGCTCGACAACTGCGAGCACGTCATCGGGCGCTGCGCACAGCTGGCGGTCTCGCTGCTGCAGGCCTGCCCCCACCTCACGATCATCGTCACCAGCCGCGAAATGCTCAACGTGCCGGGCGAGATGGTCTGGCACCTGCCGCCGATGTCGTGCGAGGAATCGCAGAAGCTGTTCACCCAGCGCGCGCGCGCCATGCGGTCGGACTTCGAAGTCAGCCCGGAAACCGAGCCGCTGCTCGACCGCATCTGCAACGAGCTCGAGGGCATCCCGCTGGCGATTGAGCTGGCGGCGTCGCGCCTGCAGGTGCTGTCGCTGCAGGAAATCGTCGACATGCTCGACGATCGCTTCCGGCTGCTGGCCGGCGGCAATCGACTGGCTCATCCGCGCCATCAGTCCATGCGCGCCCTGATCGACTGGAGCTACAACCTGCTCCCCCTGCCCGAGCGCGCACTTTTTCGCGCGCTGTCGGCGTTCGAAGGGGAATTTTCCATGGACGATGTGACCCACCGCTTCACCGCCGAGGAAATCGGGGGCAGCGACGTGCTCGACCTGCTCACGCAGCTCGTCAAAAAGTCGCTCGTCATGATCGACGACCACGTCGCGCCGACGCGGTATCACATGCTGCGCACCGTGCGCCTCTACGCCCTCGAACGCGCGCAGGAAAACTCCGGCGCAGGCAGCTGACGCCGCCCTTCCTCAGCTGCGCATGATTTTTTCCAGCGCCCGGCCCTTGGCGAGTTCGTCGATCAATTTATCGAGGCAGCGCACGTCCCGCATGACCGGATCAGTGATGTCTTCGATCCGCACCCCGCAGACGACGCCCGTGATCAGTCCGCGCCTGGTGTGAATCGCCGGCGCCGCCGCGAAGAACGCCGTGAAATCGGCGCTGCTCTCGATCTGCCGGCGCAGGCCGTCGGCGTCGTAGCCCGTCAGCCAGCAGATCAGGCGATCGACGTCCTCCTGCGAGCGGTTCTTGCGCAGCGCCTTTTTTACGTACAGCGGATAGACATCCGCGACTTTCATGGCCGAGAGCGGTGTTCTGGGCATTGGTTTTCCTATGCGTTCGCGTTCATGATTCGAGCTCGATCACCACGCCGAAGCGGCCGGTGCGGCCGCGTTCCGCGCGATGCGAGAACCACTCGTGCGTGTCGCTGGCGGTGCACAGGCCGGCCACCTCGATTTCGACCAGGCCGGCGTCGCGCAGCTGGCGGCGCGCCGCTCGCCACAAATCGACGTGCGGTTTGTCGCCCGGCCGCTCGCGCACGACCGGCTCGGCCACCGCGCGCTGTATTTCCGCCGCCACGTCCGCGCCGACCTCGAATTTCTCCGGCCCGATCGACGGCCCGATCCCGGCACAGACATCGGCCGGATCGCAGCCGAATGCCTCGCGCATCGTGCGCACCGTCGCCGGCAGCACGCCGTTCGCCACCCCTTTCCAGCCGGCGTGCGCCACCGCGATCACATCGCGCCGGCGATCGTGGAAAAGCACCGGGATGCAGTCGGCGAACCGCAGCGTGAGCGCCATGCCGCGCGTCGCCGTGACCATGGCGTCGGCGTGCACGTCGTCCTGGCCGAGGTCGCGCTGATCGACCACGCGCACATGGCTGCCGTGCACCAGCCACGAGGTCAGCCACTGCTGCGTGCCCATCGCCTGCATCATGCGGCGGCGATTTTCGGCCACGGACTCCTGTGCGTCGCCGGTGCTGCGGCTCAGATTGAGCGACGACCACATGCCCTCGCTCACGCCGCCGAGCCGCGTGAACATGCCGTGCCGGACGGACAGGGCGTCGAAGGAATACCAGGCGAGGGCGTCACGCGTGTGGCGACGCAGCGGGGTCGTTGTCATAGAAAAAGCGAATCTTGCCGGCCAGCGTCTCGAACTTGAGCGGCAGCGTCATGCCGAAGCGCGCCTCGTTGGGCACGCGCGCCCACTTGCCGACGAGCGCGCGGACGCGGTCGACGACCGCAGCCGGCATGCCTTCGGTCATCCACACCAGCTTTTCGAACTGCACGATCCAGCGATCCTGTTCGGCTTCATATTTATGCATGCGCGCCTCGAAATGCGCCGAGAAGCGCGTGTTGTTGGGCAGGCGCCAGCCGAGCTTGACCAGCATCGGCGCCGCCGGTTCGCGCACGGTGTGATCGGCGCGCACGAGGGCGGTGATGGCCGGCTGCAGCGTTTCCTCGCGCACGAGCAGGTAATCGGTGTCGAACGTCGAGAGCGCGAAGAGCGGAATTTTCGCGTCGGCCAGCGGCGCGGCGAGCGCCGCCAGCACGCCGGTCAGCGTGAGATCGAGCGGGCCCTGCACGCGCAGGCTGCGCCAGCCGCGCTCGGCGCCGGCGATCTCCTGCGGCACAGCGGCTTCCGCGCATACGATCGAGAGCTCGTGCGAGGTGCGGGTGATCGAAAAGAACGACGACTGCACCGCCCACGACGGCACGGCGGCGCCGGCGTCGAAGCGGCAGATCACCAGTCGCTCGGGAAGTAGGTCGAGGGTGAAAGGCATCGGAA
>JBIIIA010000334.1:0-4057 GCA_044235195.1 Thermoflexales bacterium | reverse complement strand
TCGGTTCGCCCTTCGCGCGCCCTGGAATCACGAGTGCGTCCGGGCCGGCGCTGATGTGCGCGATGTACCAGCCCTTGACGTCGATCTCCAGCGCGCGCTGCACGGCGCGCACGGCGTCGTCGACGTGCAGCCACGCCGCGCTGGGCTGCGCGGCCGCGGCGATCGCGGCGTCGTCGATGATCTGGCCGAATCGCAGGCACACCGTCGACAGGCCGTTCACGCGCACGGTTTCGCGGGCCGAAACTTCGCCGAGCCATGGGCACAGCTGATCCGGCTCGCTGGTCGGCTTCGGCCGCCACATCTCGTTGACGCGGAACTGCGCCGCGTCCTCTGGCCGGAAGAACGCCAGCGTGCTG
The DNA here is from genome assembly GCA_044235195.1 of Thermoflexales bacterium. Taxonomy (GTDB): domain Bacteria; phylum Chloroflexota; class Anaerolineae; order J036; family Brachytrichaceae; genus CANJQH01. The sequence continues at coordinate 3,701 of JBIIIA010000334.1, read as the reverse complement.
GCGAGCACGAAGCGGCGCACGCCGAGTTTGGCCGAATGCGCGGCGAGCTGATGCGTGCCGCGCGCGGCGAGGTCGAACGAATCGAGCACGTTCGGCCGGCGTGTGACGAGCGGTGCGAGATGAACGACGGCGTCCACGCCGTCGAGGATTTGCGCGACGTATTTCGGATCGCACAGGTCGCCGTCGGCGACGTCGACGGCGCGCACCTGAATCGTGTCCGCCAATTTCGCGACGAGCGCGCGGCCGAGCGTGCTGTCGGCGCCGGTGATGAGAAGTGTCATGATGTTGTTCGCTCTGAAAATCGTGTTCGTGGCCAAACGCGAACGCAGCGCGCGGATTTGCTGCGCAAGGCTCATGCGAATTCGAGAATGCCGAAGCGCCGCGGTTGATGAAAAGATGCAGGCGCCGTCAGCGTGGGAGACCAGCAGCTGAACTCGGCGCGCGCCGGGTCACTGTTTTGAAAGGGACGATCGATGCGGTAGAAATTGGCGCGCCACGTCGTCGGAACCTCCGCGCCGCCGGCCAGTTCGCGCAGCGGCAGCGCCATCCAGACGAGCCACTGATTAAGGGCGTCGTTGCGCTGCGCCTTCCAGTGAATGCCGGTGCAGTTCCACGCCACGTCGCCGCGGAACTGCGCGGCGTCGAGCGTCGGGTTGTCGATGATGCCGTCCCACAGCACGCCGTCGGGCGAGACTTCGAATTCGAAGTAGCGCGCCGGGTCCGACGCGCCGGGCGCCAGGAAAACTTCCACGGCTTCCTCTTCGTAGATCGGGTCGTCGCGCTTGAGGAAGTTTCCCCAGATCGAGGCGTCGTCGCAGTCGAAGCGCACGCGCAGGAAATTCCCGTCGTGGCACAGGCGAATCTTCGTCTGCTGGCGCGCCGGCCCGCTGCCGTCGGCGAGCTGCATCTTCGGCAGCGAAGGCAGCTGCGTCCAATCGAGCTCCTGATCGGGCCCGATGCGCGGGACCGTGAAGCGCGGCAGCGGGCGTGATTCGGTCACAGGAAGAGCTCCTGCGAAACGCCGCGGATGTCCACTTCGAACTCGAGGTCGAGGATGGGCGGCGCGGCGACGAACCAGTGCAGGCCGTTGCGCGCGGCCGGGCCCATGCCGGCGAGCACTACTTCGTTCACGTACGAGTCGACCGTGCGCACGGTGTACATCGAGGTCTGGCTGACGTCGCTCCACTTCGCGCCGAGCGAGGCGAGCTGTTCGTCGAGCGCGCCCATGACGTTGGCGGCCTTGGCGGCCATCGCCTTGGGTGAAGACTTGCCCGGGGCGGTGTTCACCTCGCCGAGGCCGGATCCGATGAAGCTCTTGCGGCCGCCGCTGCGCGCGCCCGGCGCGGTATAGGTGAAGGCGAAGATGCTCGGCGACTTCGGCGCGATGTCGCCGGCGATCGCCACGTTGGTGCGCGTGCCGGTGGCCTGTTCGCCGTTGCGGAGCCCGTGCTTGTCGAGCAGCGCGATGTACGTCTTGTTGAACGCAGCGAACCCTTCCGCGTTGAACGGCTCGGCGATGCGCAGCTCGGCGCCGCAGAACGCCTGCGTCGGCCGGCCGACGGATTCCAGGTGCGCAGCGATCGCCTTGAACCCCTGCGCAATCGGCAGCGGCGCACGGAACGTAGCGTGCACGAGCGTGAATCCCTTGTCGGCGACGGCGCCGCGACAATACGTGCCGCTGCCGGGCAGGTACGAAAAATTCCCTTCCGGGCGAGGTGTAAGTTTTGCCATATGCACCGTCTATTCAACCCCGCGAACGACGATAGCGCAAGTAGGGGTGAGCGCCTCACCCCCTGCCCCCCTCTCCCCCTCAATTTCGCTTCGGCTCTGATCGAGCAACGCTCTTGCCGGCGACGCGAAATTTCGGCGAAGAGGGGGAAGCGTGGCTTCGCCGAGATTTCGCGTGCATGACGCGACCCGGTCGCCCCTACGCGATCGTCCACTCGTGGCTTTTGTACCGTTGGATGGCGTCGTGGTCGAAGGAGACGCCAATGCCCGGCGTTTTGGGGACGAGGGCGTATCCGTCGACGTACTGCATGCGTTCGTTGATGAGGGTGTGTTCGCGCACCCATTCGCTCTGCAGGTCGCTGGCGAGCACGCAGGCGCGCGCGGTGGAGGCGGCGTGCAGGCGCACGTGCTGCGCCACGCCGAGTTCGAGGGCGCTGCCTTGCCAGCAGTCTTTGCTGTAGAACTCGGCGACGTGCGCCAGCTGCTGGAAGTTGAACGCGCCGCCGCCGGCGAGGTTGTAGGCGTCGGCCAGTTCCTTGTCGAGCGCGATGCGGAAGTCGTGCTCGGAGCGCGCGTGGCAGACGATGGTGAGCGGCTTGTACGTGCGCGCCTGGCGCCAGTCTTCGGTGACGAGATACGGATACGGATCTTCGAGCTGAATCTCGAGGTCGGTGGCCGCCAGCGCTTCGAGCCAGCGCGCGCTCTCGCGCAGGCTGCGCCAGCTGTTCATCGGGTCGATCGTCACGCGGAAGCCGGCCGGCAGGTCGCCGGCGATTTCGAGCAGCGCGCGCGCGGTGTCACCGGTGCTGTCGCTTTTCATCTTGATGCCGTGCAAGCCGCGCTCGAGCGCTTCTCGGATGAGCGCCAGCATCGTCGGCGCGTCGGGGCGGTTGGCCCAGAAATCGGTGAGCACGCGGTCGCGCACGGCGCCGCCGAGCAGCTGATGCGCCGGCATGCCGGCGGCTTTGCCGGCGGCGTCGAGCCACAGCGATTCCATCAGCAGGTAGCTCAGGTTCGGCTTCATCTGCCACGACCAGTGCGGGTAGCTCTGCGGCAGGTCGCCGTCGGCCATCCACATCGTCGGCGGCGTGCACGTGGAAAGATCGCGGCCGAGCAGGTCGCGCAGCGTGGCCTCGACGGTTTCGCGCGACGTGCCGCGCGGCGATTCACCGACGGCCACGAAGCCGGCGTCGGTCTCGGCTTCGATCAGGTGCAGCGGCAGCTGATCCCACGTGATGCTTCCGGAATAGATGCGGCCCTTCATCTGCGCGGACAGAATGTCGCGGCGCGCCGGGACGACGACTTCGTAAATGCGATAGCGGCGAAATTTGAGTGACATATTTTCTCCGCGCTGCATTGTGGCATCGATGGCGTGAGAGGGGAAATCGGCGCTCGAGGTGTATCCTGTCGCCATGGCAACGACAGACACGACCGAGCGCGTGCAGGCGGCGATCGGCGTTTTGACGAGCGGCGGCGATGCGCCGGGCATGAATGCGGCGGTGCGGGCGGTGGTGCGGGCGGCGATCAATCGCGGTGCGCGGGTGTTCGCGATTCGCGAGGGATATCAGGGGATGGTCGACGGCGGCGACGCCATTCGGCAGATGTCGTGGCGCGACACCGCGGGCATCCTGCAGCGCGGCGGCACGATCATCGGCACCGCGCGCTGCCCGGCGTTTCGAGAGCGCGCTGGTCGCCGCGCGGCGGCGGCGAATCTGCTTGTGCACGGCATCGATCGCATCGTGGTCATCGGCGGCGACGGCAGCCTGACCGGCGCGGACACTTTTCGCCGTGAATGGCCGTCGCTGCTGGCGGAGCTCGTCGCCGACGGCGTGATCACGGCGGAGACGGCGCAGCGCCATCCGCAGCTCGGCATCGTCGGGCTCGTCGGGTCGATCGACAACGATTTCTGCGGCACCGACTCGACGATCGGCGCCGACACGGCGCTGCATCGCATCGTCGAGGCAATCGACGCG
>JBIIIA010000054.1:0-12980 GCA_044235195.1 Thermoflexales bacterium | reverse complement strand
GTACTCGTGCTGATGGCCGACGATCGTGCCGGGTCGAAACGCGCCGACCTCCGTGAGCTTCGGATATTTGCGAATTTCGATGCGCCAGCCCTGGTCCTCGGTGAGATGCCAGTGCAGCACGTTCATCTTGTGCAGCGCGAGCAGGTCGATGTATTTGCGAATCGTGTCGAGCGGCATGAAATGCCGGCCGACGTCGAGGTGCATGCCGCGCCAGCCGAAGCGCGGCTGATCGACGATCGCCTGACACGGCGCGCTCCACTCGACGCCGGCGACCGTGCTCTTCGAAAAGATCTGCGGCGGCAGCAGCTGACGCAGGCTCTGCGCGGCGTACATCAGGCCGGCCTCGGCCGGCGCGCGCAGCACGATCGTCGATGCGCCGACGTCGAGCGCGTAGCCCTCGGCGCCGACGCCGTCGACCGCCTCGAGTCGCAGGTGAATGGCCGGCGCACCGGCCGGCGCCTGTGCGACCACGGGCAGGGCGAATCCGGTGGCCGGGCGCAGCCACGCGGCGAGCTGCTCGGCTTTGCGCTGCGCCGGCGCGGCGGCGACGAGGACGACATCGGACGACAGCACGAAGCGGCCGTCGAGCGGCCGGACATGAGCGGGAACGGGAATAATCGACATGACGCGGTAGTTATACGGCGAAGGAAGGGCGGAGGCAAACAGCGGCCCCATCCTCCGCTCGAGTCGATCTCCTCCATATAATCGAACATCCGTTCACATGAAGGCATCCGGCAAAAAATCCGCCAAGAAAAAGCCCACTGCGCGCAAGGGCACGGCGCGTCGCAAAGCCGGCCGCCGATCGACGCTGCCGCCGATCACGCTCGACACGTGGGTGGACATTTTCGCTGGCGTGCTGCTGCTGTTGTCGGCGATCGTATTTCTTGCGGCGATTGCGCCAGGCGGCAACACGACGCTGCGATCGGTGGCCGTGGCGGTGGGCGGCGTATTCGGCTGGGCGCTCTACATCACACCGCTGGTGACCGGGGCGGTGGCGGTGTACCTGCTGGTGCGTCGCTTCGGAGATCGGCTGCCGCTGCCCGGGTGGAAGCGCATGGCCGGCGCGCTGCTCGGATTCGCTGCATCGCTGCCGAGCCTGCACGCGTTCGGCGGCTGGATCCTGGCGCAGGACGGCGCGGCGCTGGCCGGGCGTGGCGCGGGCGGCGGCGCGGCGGGCTGGGCGCTGCAGCAGGCGTTGACGGGAGTGCTGGGAAATGTCGGCGCCGTGCTTGCGCTGCTGCTGTTGTGGTTCACGGCGCTGCTGCTCGTGTCCGACATGACGCCGGCGTCGTTTGCCGAACAGGCGCGCGCGCTGGTGGAGACGTTCAGCACTGCGAGCAGCCCTGTCGTGCACACCCCGAGCCGTGCGAGCGCGCCGGCGAAGGTGCGGCCGGCGGCAGCTGAAAAGCGAACCGAGGTGAAAGCTGCCCCCGACGCCGACTTTGCGAGAGACGACGAACCGGACGAAGCCGAGGAAGCACCGCCGCCGCGCACGGTTGCGGCGAATGTGCGCCCGATGGACGCTCGCCATGCCGCCGGCGCACCGTCGCTGCCGGAGCCGACCTTCAGAATCAACGGCGGAAGCGGCGGCATCGCCGTGCGGCAAGGCGAATTGAATCGTTTGCCGCCGCCGCGCGTGCTCGGCGCAACGACGGCGTCGGCCGAAGAAAACAGCGAACCTGCAGCAGCGGAGGCCAAGCCGAGCGCCTCGCAGCCGTCCGCCGCTGCGCAGCCGGTGCGCGAGGCGAAGGCGGCCGAACCGCCGACGCCGGAGAAGCGCGAATGGAGCCTGCCGAACGTCGAGGACATGCTCGATTCCGGCAGCGAATCGACGATGAGCGAAGCCGACATTCGTGCGCGCGCGGCGTTGATCGAAGAGACGCTGTTGTCGTTCGGCGTGCCCGGCCGCGTGACCGAAGTGAATCGCGGGCCGACGATCACGCAGTTCGGCGTCGAGCCCGGCTTCGTCGAGATGAAGGGCGGCAAGACGATGAAGGTCAAGGTCGGCCGCATCGCAGCGCTGGCCGACGACCTGGCGCTGGCGCTGGCGGCGCCGCGCATCCGCATCGAGGCGCCGGTGCCCGGCCGCGCCATCGTCGGCATCGAAGTGCCGAACGGCGAGACGGCGCTGGTGTCGCTGCGCGACGTGATCGAGTCCGAGGCCTTCGAAAAGATCGAGCGCAAGTCGCGGCTGGCGCTGGCGTTCGGGCAGGACGTGAGCGGCCACCCGGTGGTGGCCGACCTGGCCGAGATGCCGCATCTGCTGATCGCCGGCACCACCGGTTCGGGCAAGTCCGTGTGCGTGAACGGCATCATCGTCGGCCTGCTGTGCAACAACTCGCCGGACGACGTGCGCTTCCTGATGATCGATCCGAAGCGCGTCGAACTGACCGGCTACAACGGCGTGCCGCATTTGATTTCACCGGTGATCGTCGACGTGGACAAGGCGCCGGCGGTGCTGAAATGGACGATGCGCGAGATGGACACGCGCTACAAGACGTTCGCCAAACACGGTGCACGCAACATCGTCGACTACAACGCGCGCGCGGCGGCGGCCGAGGCGGCGGGCGACGCGTCCGGCGACAGGCCGAAGAAGCTGCCGTACATCGTGCTGGTGGTCGACGAGCTGGCGGACCTGATGATGATGTCGCCGGAGGAGACCGAGCGCGCGATCATTCGGCTGGCGCAGATGGCGCGCGCGACCGGCATTCACCTGATTCTGGCGACGCAGCGGCCGAGCGTCGACGTGGTGACCGGTTTGATCAAGGCGAACTTCCCGGCGCGCATTGCGTTCACCGTGGCGACGGCGGTCGATTCGCGCGTGATCCTGGACGGGCCGGGGGCGGAGAAGCTGCTCGGGCGCGGCGACATGCTGGCGCTGATGCCGGGCAGTTCGGCGGCCATGCGCGCGCAGGGCTGCTTCCTGAGCCCGAAGGAAATCGAGCGCGTGGTGCGGCACTGGCGCGCGCAGGCGGCCGGCCCGGCCCCGGCCGCGGCGGCTGCGGCGGCTCCGGCATCGGGCGTCGATGTGCTGGAGGACATGGGGCCGGCGCAGGCGAAGCTGCCGCTCAGCGGCGGCGAAAACGGCGGCGAAGCTACGGAGGCGGACCCGCTGGCGTCGCACGATCCGTATGCCACGCCGCCGACGTGGGACGAAGCGCGCGAGATGGCCGACAAGAGCGACGCCGGCGCAGACAAAGACGACAAGCTGTTCAACGACGCGGTGAACGCCGTGCGGCTGCAGGGCAAGGCCTCGATCTCGCTGCTGCAGCGGCGACTGCGCATCGGCTACACGCGCGCGGCGCGGCTGATCGAGGAAATGGAAGAGCGCGGCATCGTCGGCCCGAGCGTGTCCGGCCAGCAGCACCGCGAGGTGCTGTAGGGGCGAGTCTTTGCGATCGCCAGCGTAACACTACGCTTATCGCTGCTAATCCCTCCGCTTTGCCACGTACGCCCGGAGATCGGTACGTTCAAGCCGGCAAAGCGTTCGGGATGACGGCCGCCCGCAGCCGTCATCCCGAACGTCTTGCCCCCCTACACGCATTTCGCCATAAGCGAGTTAGGGCAAGACGGAGGGATCTCTCTTCGTCTTGTGCCATCAGCCGTCGTCCTAAGCGCTGTGAGGAACCCGAACGCCACAAATCGGTGACAGTCCGAAGCTCGCCCCAAACGGCGGATGCACCCGTGCGCCACCGCAAGTTAAAAGACAAGTAATATTCCGGAATGAGCCGCGTACCGCACGACTATGGCCGCCCACAATCCCGCCGCGGAAAATACGATCAGCCTGCACAAGAGCAGCAGGAAGAACAAAGCTGGACGGCGCAGGAACCTGCAAGAACCTCTCCTGCCTCGCCGGAACAATCGCGCGCCTCGAGCAGTGAAATCACGGATCTGTTCGCCGAGCTGGACCAGCTCATCGGCCTGCCTCGCGTGAAAGACGAGATGCACCAGCTGATGTCGTTCGTGCACGTGCAGGAGATGCGCCGTGCGGATGGGTTGGGCAGCACCGACATGTCGCTGCACAGCGTGTATCTCGGTTCGCCGGGCACGGGAAAAACCACGGTGGCGCGCATCTACGCGAAGATGCTGCGCGAGCTCGGTCTGCTGTCGAAGGGGCACCTGGTGGAGGTCGATCGCGCCGGCCTGATCGCCGGCTACGTCGGCCAGACCACCGTCAAGACGAACGCGAAGATCGACGAAGCGCTCGGCGGCGTGCTGTTCATCGACGAAGCGTACGCGCTGCTGCCGCGCGACGGGCGGAGCATCGACTTCGGCGAAGAAGCCATCGCCGTGCTCACCAAGCGCATGGAGGACCATCGCAACGATCTGGCCGTCGTCGTCGCCGGCTACACCGAACCGATGCGCGCCTTCCTCGAATCGAATCCCGGCCTGAAAAGCCGCTTTCTGAACACGCTGCACTTCGAAGATTACACGCCGGATCAGCTGCGCGAAATCTTCCTCGGCTTCTGCCGCAGAGAGAATTACGAGATCGACGACGACGCGATGCGCATCATCGACGAAATGATCGGCGACGCACACGCCGCGCGCAGCCCGAGTTTCGGCAACGCGCGCTTCTGCCGCAATCTCTTTCAGCAGCTGATCCGCCGGCATGCCGTGCGCATCGGCCCGCAGCGCAAAACTCGCACACGCAGCGAATTGATGCTCATCACCCGCGAGGACGCAGCGGCGCTGCGCGCGAATTCGAATTGGATGCAATAGCCATCGAAGCTACGAAAAATCCGTTATGAACCTCGAAAGCAAAGTTTTCTTCGGCCTCGATTTCATGCACATGGCGCTGGAAATCGGCACTCGATCCGGGCGCGAATCGGACGACCACGGCGCTGCGGCGAAGCTGCTCCTGCTCATCGGCTGGGAGCTGAATTCCGCACAGACCAAGCAGTCCGAAGCGGAATTCTGGCGCCGCAACGACGATGGCTCGCTCGACCGGCTGGCGACGGCGCTCACTCGCCTGATCGACAACCTGAAGGAGGACGGTGAGGCTCGCGAACGACTGGTGCTGCATGCTCTCGTGCTCTCCACGTTGAACAGCGCAGCGACATCCAGGCAGCTCGAACTCGTCGGCTGGCTGGTGCAGTATTTCTCGATGGACGAAGCCACGCTCGAACGCCTGAAGTCGGGCGCGCGCAACGTGCAGCGAGCGCTCGCCGCGCTGCGCGGCACGCCGCCGTCCGTGCCCGATTCCGAGTAGTGGCTCAATCGGAGAAGTCCGCGAATCACGGCATCGGCCGCTGCCCTTCGGGCAGCGGCCGATGCCGTGATTCGCGGTTTATCCACTCGCGGCTAGCTGCTCCCCGACTCGATGTTGTCCAGAAACATGCGGGCCTCCGCATGGTTCGGATCGATGGCCAGAATCCGATGTGCGGTCGCCACGGCGCTGTCGGGATCGTTCAGCCGCACGTAGCAGGACAACAGATTGCGCATCGCCCAAACGTAGGTCGGGTTCAGTTCGAGTGCTTTTTCATAGCAGCGCTTCGCTTCCTGCGGATTGCCGGTGCGCACGTGCAGCACGGCGACCGAGTTCCACGTTTCGCAGTTCGACGGATCGAGGGCGAGCGCTTTTTCGTAGCATTGCCGGGCCTCGTCGAGCCGCTCGAGATTGGCGAGCGCCACGCCTTTGCTGCGCCAACCGATGGCGTGGTTCGGATCGAGCGCCAGCAACCGGTCGTAGCAGGCGAGCGCTTCCCGCTCGCGGCCGTACTGGCGCAGCAGCACGCCGCGCACCAGCCAGTACTGCGTGTTGTCCGGCGCCAGCGCGGTGATGCGCTCGAAGATGCGCAGCTCAGCATCGCGGTCGCCGCGCCGTTTGGCCTCCGTTGCCGCCGCCATCAGCCGTTCGATGCGTTCCCGCATTTCCGGATCGTCGATCGGAGAATTCGGCTGTGCGGGCGGCGCAGCGGGCGCCGGCTCGGTCGCATTCGATTTCTTCCCGTCGAGCAGACGACGGGCTTTTTCCAAAGCATCGGACATGAATTTCTCCTCTATTGCACACTCGTCAGTCTTACATTCGATCGACATTTTCAGCGATCGCGATGCGAAGCGCCCGATCATGTTCACCGACGTGCTCCAGGTAATCGATGAACTGGGCCGCCATAGGGCCGCGCAGCGCGTCCCCGGGCTCCGCACGCACGAGGGCAGCCTCGTATGCCGAAATCACTCGTCGGACGTCGTGTGTGTGCACGGCGGAAAGGGCCAGGGCATAGTTGAACAGATGATGCGGATGGTCGGGCGCAGCTGCCAGGCTCTGCGATGCAATGTGCATCGCCTGTTCTCCACGATCGAGCTGCAGCAGCGCATGAATGCGAATGCGGCGCAGCTCTGCATCGTTCTCCGCGTACGCTTCCGCAGCATCGGTTTCCTGCAGCACGGAATAGTATTGACCCGCCCCCAGCAGCACCGCTGCCTTGTGGCGACGGTAGACGACGTCGGTGGGCTGCAGCGCCACCGCCCGGCCGATCTCCGCCAACGCGCGCGTATAGTCGCCGCGTGCATTCAGGGAAAGCGAAAAGGCATTTCGAATCTGCGCCTCGATGCGCTCTGCTTCGTCACGCGCCGCTTCGCGCGCCTGCTGCACTGCCGGCCCAGCGCCTTCATACGGCGTCGCCCGCAAGTTTGCCAGCGCCTGCTCGTAGGCGATCACCGCGTGCTCGTGCTGCTCCATGCGCCGCAGCACGTCGCCGAGGATGTACCAGTTCGCCGAGTTGTCTTCGTACCTTTCCAACGCCACGGTCACGCACTCGAGCGCCTGTTCCAGGCGGCCGAGCGCCAGCAGTGCGTTGGCCTTGCTCTGCCAGAGCATCGGCGCATCGTGCAGCGCGAAGGCGCGCTCATAAAGCTGCATCGATTCCTGCTCGTAGCCGAGCAGCGCCAGGCTGTGTGCCTGATGTTCGAGCTTCAGCCACTCCCAGTCCCCGGATGCGGAATCGACCGAACGCGGTTCGACGCGAATACCGACGCGCTGCGCCGCCGACGCGATCGCATCACGCAGCTCATTCATCGAGCCGAAGCGCTGCTCGGGCCGCTTGCGCAGACAATGCTCGATCACCGGCCACAGAAAATGCTGCAAGGGCCGCACCGGGTCGCGCGCATGCGCGTACATCCACGCGTCGCGCTCTTCGATGTTCGCCGGCCGAATCGGCCAGCGCCCGCCGGACACCGCCATGTACAACGTCACGCCGAACGCGTAAATGTCGCTGCGCTGATCGCAGCGGAACCCGATGATGAACTGCTCGGGCGGCATGAACGGCCGCGACCCGGCCGGAGTCAGATCGTAATCGGCCGCAGCGTTCGACAACAGATGCGCAGCGGTGGACAGGCCGAAGTCCGCCACGCACAAGACGCCGTCGCTGACCAGCAGGTTGTCCGGCTTGATGTCGCGATGCGCCGTCAAGCCGTGCGCGTACGCATGCGCCATGCCATCGCAGAAATCGAGCGACCAGCGCACGAGTTGTTCGTCCGTGACTGCGCGGGCGTCGATCCAGTCCTGCAGCGACGTACGGCCGTGCTCGTCGGGCGCAATATAGTCGCACAGCACGCCGACTTCGCCCTGCGGCGTCATCACATCGTACGCCGTGACGATGTTGCGATGCGCACCGAGCGACACCCAGCGCCCGGCCTCCACACGAAACGCGTCGCGCTCCTCGCTCGTGGCGTCCTTCGCCTTGATCGTCTTCAGCGCCAGCATGCGCGGAAATGGATTCGTCGCCAGCACGAGATACACGGTCCCGAACGCTCCTTCGCCGAGCGTCTTCAGGATCGGCAATACGCCGAAAAAACGTTTGTCGCCTGCGCTGCGCAGGAATCGCTCCGTACCTGCCACCGTTTGGGATGAATTTCGCTCTGCCATATCTACCTGAGATACATATCAATGACAAACCTATGGCAGTATGGCGCAAACTCAATACGAAGGTTCGTAGTTTTTTGCGATTGCATGACGGAACATTCGTAGCAGCCGTACATCTGCGCGGATGGATTTCAGCACGTCCGACCGGTATGAGAGGACATGACGCTGCGGCGATCCGAATTTCTCGGAATGTTGCGTAAGTGGCGGAATAAAGCCGATACAGCTATTCTTCCGCCCATATTCGGGTCGCATCGTTGTGCATGATTCCGATCATGGCGCAGGCAGGAGTAAAGCAGTAATGAGGATGTCGCGCAGGGCATTCGGCGCCACCGTGATGATCTTGGGAATAGTTGCATCGGGGGTAGTCGGCGCCCCGCGATCGATTCATGCCGACGTCGCCGCGCCGCTCGACACGCCGTACACGCTAGTCGCCTCCGACGTGCACGATTTCACATCGGCAGCGACGAAGATTTTCTGGCACTCGCGACTGTGCGAAGCAACGCCGCCGAGCGCTCGCGGAGAAACGCCGACGGCCACGGCGGTCGAGAAAATATCGCGCATCGCCGCGCAGGGCAGCGAGACGCGCACGCTGGAAGTGCAGAGCGCGCCCGGCTACTGTGAGGCGCTCAGCGAACCGATTAAGTCGAACCTGGCGGCCGATTCGCAGTACGTGTTTTGGAACACGGCGCAGGGGCTGCGACGTCTGTCGGCGAACGCCAATCTGTTCGATTCTCCGACGCTGCTGACCGCGGACACCGCATCGGCGTCGGATGCCGAGCTGGCGACGGCGTCCGGCTACGTGTATGCGCTGACGGCGGACGGCATCGCCGGCGCCACGACCAAACTGTGGCGCGTCGCCAAGTCCGGCGGCGCAGCGACGCTGCTGCACACGATTACCGGCTCGGCGAGCAGCCTGCAGGTGAGCAGCGCGACATCACGCGGCGGCAGCAATTACGCCTATTGGCTGCTGTCCGGCAGCCTCTGGCGGCTCGACCTCGACGCAAGCGTCGGACGCGACAACCCGACCACGATCGCCTCCAACGTGCATGCCTACTATGCGGAAGGCGCACGCACCAGCTGCATCGCTCAGTTCTGCACGACGACCGACTACGTGTTCTACAGCAGCGGCACCGGCGGTCGCACACTCAACCGCCTCGAAAACAGCACGGCCGTAGCGACGCAGATCTACGATGCAGGCAGCTCGACGAAGACGATCTATGGCATCGCATCGACGGCGAGCCACGTCTTCTTTCTCATCGAGAACGCCGTCCCCTGCTCTCCGTTTCCCTGCTTCGGCGGCACGTACACCGATTCGCTCGTGCGCACCACACGCGGCGGCCTGTCCGCGACGACGCTCGCCGTCAGCCGCGAGGAATATCTCAGCCCGCAGAGCGTGTTCACGAATCTGGCGATCGCCGCCGATTACGTCGTCTGGATGAACGACGATGAGATTCATCGCCTGCCGCATACCGCCGGCGCCGTGCCCAACCTGTACATCACCGGCATGTCGATCACGCAGGGCATTCAGAAGCCGGGCTTATATCCGCAGGTGGAGAAGAAGGTCCGGCTGATTCAGGGGCGGCGCACGTTCGTGCGCCTGTTCGTGAAGTCCGGCGGCGCGAACGTTTCCGGCGTGACCGCACGGCTGCGGCGCATCACGAGCGGCGGCGCCGTGATCGACAGCATCGCGCCGGTCAATGCCTCGGGCACTCAGTTGACGGTGCGCAGCAATCCGTCTCGCGCGATCCTCGACGATTCCTTCCTGTTCGAAATCCCGATGAGCTGGCTGCCGACCAGTTCGAGCGGCTCCTTGTATCTGCGCGCCGACCTGAATCCGTTCCAGGCGCCGACCGAGCCGAGCTACTCCGACAATGCCCTTCTCAGCGGCCCACTGGCGTTCCAGACGTCCCCGGCGCTGAAGGTGCAGTTCATCTCGTGGGGCTATGAGATCGGCGGCACGACGTACTGGCCGCGCTACGTCGAGGACATCGTGCAGACGTACTCCTGGCTGATCCGCGCCTTCCCGATCGCTTCCAAAATCACGTTCGACGGCGGCGTCGGTTCGCAGCCCGGCCTGCATCCGAATCTGTGGCTGCAGTTCGACAATGCGCTCGGTTCACGAGTGAATCAATCCCATAAAAGCTGCACGGACAATTTGTGCGCCAGCGCCTACACCAACTCACAGATGAACACCATGCGCTCGGAGGAAGGCATCCCGGACAGCCGCTTCTTCTATGGATTCATCTCGGACGCCGCCGGAATCTTCCCTCGCGGCCAGGCATGCTGCGGCACGAACGTGTCTTCCGGCCCGGCCGGAAAGTCGGGAGGTTTTCTGGCAAGCTGGGACACCGACGGAGCGTACACCGATTGGTACGCCGCACATGAAATCGGGCACACCCTCGAACGCGCCCATCCGACCGCCGGCGCTTCCTGCGGCAACTCCTCCGACGACGACAACTATCCCTACACCGGGGCACAAATCGGCCCGAACGACAACGCAGAAGGATTCGATGCCGGCGCGACGAATTTCGGCATAGCGCGCGCCGTCTACCCGGGCACGCAATGGTTCGATGTCATGAGCTACTGCGACAACCAGTGGATCAGCGACTACACCTACGAAGGGATGCACGACTACATGCTCGCCAATCCGTCACGACCGGCCGCGCGTTCCTCGCTGGACGGCGATTTCCTCAGCGTGTCCGGGCGGCTGTACGCCGGCTCGGCGGCAATCGACAGCCTGTGGCGCTCGGCGTCGGTCGACGCCACGACCACGCCGACGCCGGGTGGCTATTCGATTCGCCTGCTCGACGCCGCCGACGTGCAGCTGGCGGATCACCCGTTCGCCCCGCAGCCGAGTGAAGGCTCGTCGTACTCGCCGTTCCACGGCGTCATTCCGTTCGCCGAGGGCACGCGCATGGTCGAGATCGTGCGCACGTCGGATGGCGCCGTGCTCGGCGCACAGCCGGTCAGCCCGAATGCGCCGACGGTCGACGCTGTCGCGCTGATCGGCGCTGCGGAGCCGATCACCGGCACGGTGACGCTGACGTGGAACGCGACGGACGCCGACGGCGACGCGCTGACGTATTCGGTGCTCTATTCCAACGACAGCGGCGCGACGTGGGTCGGCGCCGCCTCCGGCGTCACACAGACGACGGCGACGATCGACACGACGGTGCTCGGCGGCGGCGGCGGCCGCTTCCGCGTGGTAGCCAGCGACGGCGCGAACACCGGCCGCGCCGACAGCATCGAGTACACGATTCAGGCGAAGCCGCCGATGCCGTTCATCCTCTCGCCCGGCGCAGCGCAGCGCCTGCAGTACGGACAACTCGTGCACCTCAACGGCACCGCACTCGACTGGCAGACCGGCGGCGTCACCGGTGCAAACTTGTCCTGGTCGTCGAGCATCTCCGGTGCACTCGGCGCCGGTGAACAAGTCGACGTGCTCGATCTGCCGGTGGGGGAACAGGTGATCACACTCCTCGCCACGAACACGGCCGGGTTGACGGCGACGGCCGAGATCACGCTCGTGGTCGCAGACGAACTCGACCCACCCGGGCCGACGCTCATCGCCGGGCCGCTCGCGTTCCACTGGCAGCTGGCGAAGAACGCGGCGACGCCGGTGACGGACACGCTCTACGTCGGCAACGCCGGCAGCGGCGCGCTGAGCTGGGAAGCGACGACCGACGCGCCGTGGCTGTCGCTCTCGGCGAGCAGCGGCGCGGACATCGCCGACATCGTGCTGACGGCCGATCCATCGAGCCTGGCGAACGGCAGCGTCGTCTCCGGGACGCTGACGTTGTCGAAGCCAGCGACCGACGACGCGCCCGCGCAGACGATCGCCATCCCGGTCAGCCTTTCGAAGGGCACGGACTGGGCGAATCCGAACGGCTATCTGTCGCCGAAGCGGGTGTACGTGCCGGCGGCGGTGCGGTAGAGACGACGGCTATCCGTCGTCTGCCGTCTGCCGTCTGCCGTCGTCTTCTTACAAGTCATCCATGCGCACCGCGCGTTTGCGCGCGCGGTCGTCGATGACGCCGCCGATCACCATCAGCACGAACACATCGACCCAGCCGACGACAGCCAGCCCGATCAGGATGCGCGTGGCATAGTCGAGGCTGGCCTGCGTGCCGCAGCTCGGGTCTTCGGCGATTGAGCACGAAAAAAACATGCCGAACGTCCGCGCGATCAAAAAGACGATCACCACGCCGACGACGGCCGACGCCGCGACGTTGCCGAGGATGTTGCGACGGCGGCGCCAGAACGAGAACCCGGCGGCGATGCCGAGGGCGATCGGCGCCAGCGTGGCGGCGAGCACTGTCAGAACAAGGTCGAAGTCCTTCATGGGTCACGAGTCCAGCGCCTGCCGCAGATCGTCGATCAGGTCGTCGACATGTTCGAGGCCGATCGAGCAGCGCAGCAGGCCGGCCGGCGCCGTCGACGACGGGCCCTCGACCGAAGCGCGATGCTCGATCAGGCTTTCGTAGCCGCCGAGGCTGGTGGCGCGCTTGAACAGCTTCAGGCGCACGGCGACCCGCAGCGCCGCTTCGCGCCCGCCGTTCACCTCGAACGACAGCATGCCGCCGAAGGCCAGCATCTGCGCGCGCGCCACGGCGTGCTGCGGATGCGCCGGCAGGCCCGGGTAGTGCACCGCGCTCACCGCCGGATGTTCGGCCAGGAACTGCGCCGCCTTCGTCGCGTTCTCGGTGTGCGCGCGCATGCGCACCGCCAGCGACGGGATGCTGCGCTGAATCAGCCAGCAGTCGAACGGCGACGGCACCGCGCCGCCCAGCGCCTGCACGCTGCGCACACGTGTGCACAGCTCGTCGCTGCGGCGAAAAATCAGCGCGCCGCCCAGCACGTCGCTGTGGCCGGCGAAATACTTCGACGTGGAATGCAGCACTACGTCCGCGCCGAGCTCCAGCGGCCGCTGGCAGAACGGCGTCGCCCACGTGTTGTCGACCACGCACGTCGCGCCGACCGCATGCGCCGCCTCCGCCGCCGCGGCGATGTCGGTGACCTGCAGCAGCGGATTCGACGGCGTCTCCACCCACACCACCTTCGTGTTCGGGCGCAGCGCCGCGCGCAGCTCGTCGATGTCCGCGCCGCCGACCGGCGTCAT
>JBIIIA010000053.1:0-13002 GCA_044235195.1 Thermoflexales bacterium | reverse complement strand
TCACGCCGCGCAGCACCACGCGCGCGCTGCGCAGGCTGCCTTTCTCCGGCAGGCCGTCTTCGGTCACCGACGTCTGGCGCCGGATCTCGGTCAGCGAACCGAGCACGTCGAGCGGATCGAGCCGCTTGGCTTCGACTTCGGCACGCACCGCTTCGCTCAGGTCGTCCGGCAGCCGGCCCGCGCTCACGCGCAGCGCGCCGTCCTCGCCGATGCGGCTGCCCGGGCGGCCGAACAGTCGCTCGGCGGCCCGTTCCAGCACAGCGGCCGCCGAGTGCCCGCGCAGCGCGAACAGGATGTTGGCGCATTCTTCCGTCAGCAGGCCCTTCAGCACCCGGCCGCGCACGAACGGCAGCCCGGTCGCCGCGTCGTATTCGACTTCGGTGTCCACTTCGCTGCCGGCCCCGTCGCCGCGCGCGAACGTGGCGTCGCTCTCCAGCGTCACGCTCAGTGTGTAACTCATTTCTTGTCCTCACCGCCGTCGACGGCCGCCGCCGACAACGGAACGTACATGTCCATCAGTTCGACCGCGTCGTAGTACGCGCAGCGCTTGTCGACCCAGCCGTACTTCTCGGCGTCCACGCCGGGCAGCACCGGCAGCACACTGGCCGCCGGCCCATTCAGCTGCAAATAGTTGGTGGAGAATTGCTTCACGCTCTGCATCCCGCCGCGCAGCGCCTCACGCAGCGCTTTCACCTTGTTGCGCTTGTCGGCCCAGTCCAGCTGAAATGCCAGGGTGCCGCGCGCGATCGTGCCCCACAAGCGCACATCGCGCTCATCGTGCGCGGCACCGACTTTGACCGGCCGCAGCGTGAGCCATTCCGCATCGGCGCCGCGCTTGTGGATGCGGTAGTCGCGTTCGCGAATCTCTTCGAGATCACCGATCAGGCCGGACATGGCGATGTGCCAGTCGAGGAAGGAGCCGGGTTCCTGCTTTTCATCCTTAGCCGTGCGCTGCACCTCGGCGCGGCGCTTCTTGGCTTCGCCGCACAGCTCTTCGGAAAGCTCGTAGGCACGCGCGAAGGGGAAATGCGCGCGCACGATGGCGACGCCGGCGCAGGCGGTCAGGTAGGGAGGGGCATCCTTCAAATCGCGGATATGCCTGCCGGACGCTGCCTCGAACTGATGCAAATATTCCTCGGCGAACGACAGCGCAATGCGGCCATCGCAGGCCACCGTCAAATCGTCGCCGCCGTGGATGATCGGCCGCACCGGCAGGTAGGTGACGTCGCCCTCTCTTTTCACCGGCTTCAAATCGATGGTGATGTCGCGCCCTTCGATCTCGTGCCGAATGCAGGGAAAGCCGTGCACGACAAAGTCGCGTCGCACCCGCTCGCACAGGGCATCCAACGTCGCATCGAGGGCTTCGTCGGCGATGGCACGAATCACGTCGGAGAAATGGCGCGCGCGGCGCACGTACTCGCGGTCGTCCTTCGCATCCTTCAACGCATTGCTGCGCAGCACGCCGAACCCGTTGCCGTCGGCGTGAATGACGGCCACGTGGCTGTCCTCGCCGCGGCTGCGCCCAAGCTTGTCCAGGTCGTACGGAAAGCGATAGTCGCCGAGCGCCCGTTCGAACTTCCGACGCAGCCGTTCATCGGCGGCGTCGAATGCATCCAGCCGCGCCTTGCTCTCGGCCGAGATCGGCGCGCCGTCGTCGACGGCCGTCGCCGGCAGCCCGGTGTAGATGCACGCCGCCGTCACACCCAGCCCGAGCAGCCCGCCGCCGCCCGCCGCCATGGCGCGCTTGGCCTTCTCGAGATCCTTGCGCGCTTGTTCGGCGGCACCGATGATCCCGTGGTTCCATTCGAAGAAGTCGCTGCGCCCGAACGCCACGCGCAGCCCCGGCGCTTCGCACAGCAGTCGCTCGCTCAGCGCCCGCACGAAGGCATCCGCAGCCGCCCGCTCGGTGAACAACACCTCGACGTTGCCGCCGCCGCTGTAGATCACCTCGGCTGCGCTGCCTGTCTTCGTGTCCTCGATCACGAACGCCTCGTCCAGATGCAGCGCGCCGGCGTTCTTCACGTTGCTGCGCCCCGCCGATTCCTTCATCGACTCCTGCACCGCTTCCAGCGCCCACGCCCCGGTCGCCTGCGCCACCAGATGCGACGCACCCACCTGCTCACGCAGTTTGTTGCTCGCAAAGATGTACGACTGAATCTGTGACGCGCTGGCCATCACCAGCATTACTTGCGGCATGCTTCCTCCCTTTATTCGGTTGCTTCACGTCGAACTTTTCGACGCATCAATTTGAGAGTATGCACGGTAACGCCATCGTTTTCAACAAAAAAAGCTACGAACTTTCGTAGTTGCGCCTGCCGAACATCGGACCTACCATCGGGCCAATGGCGCGCACGATCATCACCTTCCTGAATAATCAGTCCCCGCGCGAAACGCGCTACCTGCACCGCGGAACCGAGTACCGCGGCGGCTACTTCCCCGAGGCGCTCGTGCAGTTCTGCCCGTTCGACCGCATGCTGGTGTTCGTCACGCCGGAAGCGCGCGCGGAGGCATGGCCGGCGCTGCAGGCGCGCTGCCCGAACGCCGACGTCGCCGCGATCGACATCCCGGCCGGCCGCACGACGGAGGAGATCTGGGAAATTTTTCGCGCTGTGGTCAACGCCGTGCAGCCCAACGACGAAATCGTGATCGACATCACACACGCCCTGCGCTCGATTCCGTTCCTCGCCTTCCTGTTCGTCGCCTATCTGCAGTTCAGCGGCGCCGCCCGCCTGGATGCGCTCTACTACGGCGCACTCGAGCTGGCGGATCGCAAGCTCGACGGACCGGCGCCGGTGATCGACCTGACGGAATTCGCCGGCATGCTGCAATGGATCGGCGCGGCCGAACAGTTCACGTCCTCCGGCAACGGGGAAGCGATCGCCCGACTGCTGCTCGTGCAATCTCACAAGGCTCGACCGACGAATCCCGCCGCCGCCGACGCGCTGCAGGACGCCAGCATGCACATCGAGAATCTGACGCGCGCGCTCGAGCTCAATCTGCCCATGGAAACGGCGCAGGCTGCCCGGCGCCTCTTCGAGGATCTACCCGATCTGCTCGCCCGCAGCAGCGCTCATTCTCCGCAGATGCGCGTGCTCGGCAATCGCGTGCGCACTCGATACGAGAACCTCGGACTGCCGTCTATGGATCTGACCGACCGACGCGTGCTCATCAGCGCAGTGGAACAGCAGCGCCTCATGGCTCTCGCACAGCTCAAGCGCGGTGCGTACTACCAGGCGGCGCTGCTCATTCACGAAACGCTGGTGTCCGCCGTCATGGTGCATCTCGGCGATCGCCACATCGACGAGTACGAGCCCCGACAACGCGTGCACCGCACACTCCAGATTTTTCGTCGAATCTGGGAGGCACAAAAGAACGGCGAGGAATACCAGCCGACGAGCAGCGCCCGGCGTGATCTTGCAGATCCGAAAATCACGCGCTGGCTGCAAATTCTCGGCGCGTTGCCGTATGCCGACAGGCTGGCACGCACAATCAAACGCGCGACCAGGCTGCGCAACCACCTCGCGCACTGCGGCTTCGAATCCACCTCCGAGCACGGCACGCCGTCCAGCGCACACGATCAGCGCGAGGCGCTCCACGAAGCAGTCAAAGCGCTCAGCCCGCTCCTGCGCCAGCTCCTGAAGCCGTCTGAAAATCCGTCAGCGTAGCCGTCAGCGCGCGCGCCGCGCCGCATCGCGCTGCCCCTGCAAATCCACCACCTCGGCCACCTCGAAGCGCGGCGGCACTGCGCCCGCCACAGGCCGCAGACGCAGGCACGGCGCGAAATAGCCCAGCCGCCCGTGCAGCTCCGCCGCCACCAGCACCGCCGCCGCGCTCAGCCCGGGCGGGTTCACCAGAATCGGCGCGCCCGCCCACTCCTCCGCCGACAGCGGCAGCGCCGCCACCAGCGCCGCCACCTGCGGCCCCAGCGGCTGCTGCACGTCGAGCTGCACCGGCGCCGCCACCACCCGCGACGGCGCCCGCCCCAGCAGCGCCTCGATCTGCGCCGCATGCTCCGGCGTCAGTGGATGGGCGAAGTTCAAGAGGATCATGCGCTACACCCCGAACGCCTTTCGCACTTTCGCTACGAGCTCCTGCTCGTCGGCACGATTGAAACCCTTGCCATCCTGGTAGCTCTGCAGGGAAATCGGCACCACCTTCGTCTCCTTCGCCATCTCTGTGAGTTCACGATTCACCGTGCTTCCCGTGATCAGCAGCTTCGTCGTGAACGTGCCCAGATACGTGGGCGACGCCGCCGTACTCAGCTGATCGAAGCCGGTCTTCGGGCTGCCATCGAACGCTTTTTTCAACTCAGCGACTGCGATGCGATTTCCGAGCCGAATCACCATGTCGATCTCGATCTGACGGCCGACGTTCTCCGGCCGCACTCCGGACAGGACTTCGAATCCGGTGCTCGACAGGATCTCGGCCACGGCCTTTTCGAAACGCCCACCGATCGACAACCTGCCGTTTTCCTGATGGAAACCCTCGGCACGATATCCCGGCAGATGCGCTCGCAGATACTCATCGATGGTAAACAAATCACCCGGCGTATGCACCGCACTCGACAAATTTTTCTCGTCGAAAATGTATTCGTGCACCAAATTTTTGCGGTCGCTCTGCACGTAAACCAGTGGAATGCGCCGCCGTGATGCGATGTTGTACATTCCCAGCGCCATCATCTTCGTACCGCCGGTGATGTCGAACACGACAGCATCGCCGACGCTGAGCTTGCCGATTTCGGACGACAGCGCCTTCAAGTCGTACTCGTTCGCCGTCAACATGTGCACCGTCGCACCCGGCAGCAGCCGCGCCACACGATGCGCCACCGCCTCGGTGACCTTCGTCGCAATCAACACGTTCTCATCTGCACTCCACTGCCGAGCAGCCATCAGAATCGGAATCGGCTGCTGACCCACGAGATGAATCATTTTCATGTTTAGTGCTCCCTTCCAGTTCCAAACTTCGAGTTTCCCAATTCGATCTGCGACTATCTTTTCCTCATGTGTTTCTCGCACGCGGCATACTCCGCCCGCAGCCGCATCATCAGCGGCTCCGAGACTCCGCGAACATCGAATGCCCCGATCAGCGACCGGTAGTACCACATGGTCTCGCCGGTGCTCGCCGAGAATCGATCGAATACACGCATGCCGATTTCCTCCAGGTCGCACCGGATGCACGAGAGATTGTGCAGCTTGTCCGCCGCACTGACCAGCAGCGAGTCTATTGCGACTTCACTCAGATGCGCGACATAGCGCTCCTTGCGCTGCTTCCAGTCGCCCTTGTCGCCCGACTCGTCCGGCACGCCGTCCGTGCAGTCCATCACGATGCGGCGCACGCGTTCGCCGAAGCGTTCGCGTATTTCATGCTCCCAATTCGTCGCGCTGTCGCCGTCTTCGACCGCGTCGTGCAGCAGGCCGGCGATCGCCTGCTCTTCGTCGCCGCCGTAGCGCAGCACCAGTTCCGACACCGCCACGAGATGCGTCACATAGGGAATGTTCGTCTTCTTCCGCTCCTGGCCATCATGAATTCGTATCGCCAGCCGGAGTGCTTCGTTGTAGCTGTTTCCCATGCGACTAGTCATATTGAAATCGGACTGCCTGCGAGATTCTTTTCTCACTTCTCTTCCCTCTTTTCTTCTCTGCTTCCTACGCGACGCGGCGCCAATCGCGCCGCCCATGTCATCGTCGCACCTTGCACCACCACGGACGTCAGTACGATGAAAAACACCAGATCGAACAACAGATCACTGTCAGGCACGCCGTAGGTGGCAGGGAAAGTCGCCAGCACGATCGGCACCGCCCCGCGCATGCCCAGCCACGACACCGCCGCCATGCGCCGCACGTTCATGCGAAACGGGGCCAGTGACAGCAGCACCGCCGCCGGACGCGCGACCAGCACCAGAAACGCCGCCGCTGCGAATCCCATCCCCGCCACCGGCGCCAACTGCGACGGGAACACCAGCAACCCCAGCACGAGGAACATCACGACCTGCATGATCCACGCCAGCCCGTCATGAAATCGAACCAGCTCGCGCCGATGCAGCACTTCACGTGAACCGATCACGATGCCAGCCAGATACACCGCCAGAAATCCGTTCCCACCGATCGACGCCGTGCCGCCATAAATCGCCAGCACCATCGCCAACGACAACACGGTATACAACCCCTCGGACTGCAGCCGCGCTCGGTCGATCAGCCATACGCCGACATACCCCAGCACGATCCCCGCTACGCCGCCGACCAGCATCTGCTGCACGAAAAATAACGCCAAATCGAAAACGCCCTTCTCCGGCTGCAGAATCAGCTGCGTCATACCGAGCGTCAATACCGCCGCCATCGGATCGTTGCTGCCGCTTTCCAGCTCCACCAGCGTGCGCACCTCAGGGTCGACGCCGCTGCTGCGCGAGCTCAGCACACCGAACACCGCCGCCGCATCCGTCGATGACACCACAGCACCGAACAGCAGAGCCGGCAGCAGCGCGAATCCCAGCACGTATACGGCGAACCCTGCCATCAGCAGCATCGTCGCCACCACGCCGAACGTCGCCAGCAGCGCTCCTCGCCAAATCACCGGCCGCACCGCGCGGATTCGCGTGTCCAGCCCACCGGAGAAAAGAATGAATGCCAGCGCCACCGTGCCGACCTCCTGCGTCAGCACGGCATCGTCGAAGTAAATCCCACCGATCCCTTCGGATCCGGCCAGCATCCCGATCACGAGAAATACCACGAGCGCCGGCACTCCCAACCGCCCGGACACCTTCGTCGCCAGCACGCTCACGATCAGCAGGACGGCAGCGATTAACATGTTCCTTTCGATCGTCATGCAGTCCCTCGCTCGCCTTCGACGCACCTGCGCCGATCGGCATTGATCATCATCGGCTGTCTGCGATGATGCTCTCCAATCGCTGCCGTATGCGTGGCCCACGCTGTTTGAAGGGCAGCTGCTCGAACATGGCCTCGAACAGCTCGGCGTTGTCGCGCAGGCGGCCGTCGGATTTCACCCAGTCCAGCAGCCGCTTGAGCTCGGCGTCGCTGTAGTCGTCGATTGCTCCTCGGCGCGGCAGATGCAGCGGCGCGCGCTCCGGCGCGGCGCTGGCCGCTGCCGCGGACGACGCTGCCGTCTGTGCACTCGGCTGCGGCGCAACAGCCGCCGCCGGCGTCGGCACCTCGGCTGAGCGCCGCACCGCGTCCTCGTACGCCCGCACCGCCCGCTCGATTTCGTCCTCGCGCCGCTGGAACCAGTCGGTCGACCAGATGCGGTGGAAGCGCCAGCCGAGCGACTCGAGCACCTGCTGCCGCAGCCGATCGCGGTCGCGCGCCGTGGCCGCCGAGTGATACGTGGCGCCGTCGCACTCGATCGCCAGCACGAATTCGCCCGGCCGCTCCGGATGATGCGCCACGAGGTCGATGCGATATCCCGACACGCCCCACTGCGGCGTGAGCTTGAGCCCGCGCATTTCGAGCGCGCGCTGGATGTCCTCCTCGAATGGGTTCGGCGCCACGACCGGACCCTGCGACTGCCCGATGCGCCGCCCCTGCGAAGCGACGTACTCGAGATACAGCCGCAGCAGCTCTACGCCGCGCTTCGTCGACCGCCCGGGGTCCATGTCGAGATGGCTGAACGACGACACCAGCGTCAGCCGGCTGCGCGCGCGCGTCACCGCCACGTTCAAACGGCGCTCGCCGCCTTCGGTGTTCAATGGCCCGAAGCGATACGGCAGCCGCCCGTCCGCGCTCTTCCCGTAGCCCACCGAAATGATGATCGCGTCGCGCTCGTCGCCCTGCACGCGCTCGAGGTTCTTCACGAAGAATCGCTCGGGCTTCTGCGTGTCGAAGTGCTCTTCGAGCTCGGGATGTTCCCCCAGCGCCCGCTCGATCGCCGCTTCGACGCGCTGCTGATGCTTGATGCCCATCGTGATCACGCCCAGCGTCTCGTTCGGCCGCTCACGGAAATGCGCGAACACCAGCTCGACCACGCGCTGCACTTCCGCCGTGACGCTGTCCACATCGCCGTCGCGCAGCATATCCGGCGTCACCAGTTCGTGCCGCAGCGCCCGCCCGGTGAACGGGCTCGGGAAAGTAATCAGCCGGTCGCGATATACGTGCCGGTTCGAAAATGCGATCAGCGCTTCGTCGCGGCTGCGATAGTGCCAGTCGAGCGACCACGTGTCGGTCACCGCGCTCATTTGATCGAGCAGGCTCTCGTAACCGTCGACGCCCTCGACGTCGATCTCCTCTTCCGCCGCGTCGCCGCCGCCGGACGCGAAGAAGGTCGTCGGCGGCAGCTGATGCCGATCGCCGGCCACGATCACGTGCCGCGCGCGCATGATGGCCGGCACCGCATCCTCCGGCAGAATCTGGCTGCCTTCGTCGAAAATCACGACGTCGAAGTAGCTGCGATCGGCCTGCAGCAGCTGGCTGATCGAGAGCGGGCTCGCCATCCAGCACGGGAACAGCGCCGTCAGCACGTTCGGCGCCCGCGCCAGCAGCGTGCGCAGCGACAGGCGGCCGCGCTTGCGCTGCGCCTGCCCGCGCACGAGATCGGCTTCGTCGCGATGTTCGTTGCGCGCGCGCACGCCGTGCTCGGCCACTGCACGCACCACGCGACCGACCGCCATCTTCGTCCGCTGCACGTCGGCGCTGCGAAAATCCTGCACCGCGCGCTCGTGCTGCGCGCCGAGGAACGTCGGCAAATCCGGCGTCTCGGCGTACGCCGCGTCCAGCGCCGATTTGGCGACGGCATATTCGAGCGCGTCGTCCCAGTCGTCGGGCGCGATGTTCAATCGCTTCAGCTCGAGCGCGAACGGCTCGGCCTTGAGCGCAGATGCCTCGCGCTCGAGTTCGCGCACGCGTGGCAGGCGCTGCACGGTGTGCTCGTCGCGTGCCAGCGCGTCGACTTTCTGCTGCAGCGCGTCCCATTCCGCCGCCTCATACTTTTCCTTCGGCAGCGCCGCAGCGAGCACGGCCAGCGCCTGATCGAGCGCCTGCATCGCTGCCTGCAGCTCGGCCGTCGATTCGTGCACGGCCGGCAGGACGGCTGCACCGCCGATCGCACGCCAGCGCTGCAGCACATTCCACAATGCCGAGGACTCATGCGACAACGCGGCGTCGTCCGCGTCGCCGCGGCGATGCCGACGCAGTGATGCCAGCGCACCGCGATACGCACCGTTCGTCAGCTTGGCCCACAGCCGCTTGACCGTGGTGTCGTTCGCGCGCAGCACCTGCTCGATCGCCTGCAGGTCTTCGTCGAACACGTCGAGCGCGTAACGCGCGCCCCATTCCTTTACTTGCTGCATCGCATGGGCAAATGCACGCGCCTCGACGGGCGTCTTCGGCATCGGCAGCCCGAGCTCGGCGGCGATCGTCTCCAGCAACGCCGTCAGCACCGGGACGCGACGGAACGCCCCGTCCTGCGCCGCAGCCAGCGCCGACTGCGCACCGGCCGCGTCCGTGATCTGCGCGCTGGTCCACGGCGACGGCGAACGCCGCAGGAACAGATCCGCCACGCCGGCCGCTTCGCGCAGCACCGCGCGCAGGCGCTCGATGCCGTGCGGCGTCAGCAGGACGACGTCCGCGCCGCGCCAGATCGTGGCCATGCCGCTCTCCGGCCGCCCACGCCCTTTCAGCAACACGCCACGCAGCTCGTACACGCTGCGGCCGTGCGGCTCGCGCCGGCGATTGATTTCCTGCGCGTGCCGATTCAGCCGCGCGCGCTGCTCGACGAGCCGGCCGTGCACATCGACCGCCTGCACCGCCGGCGTCTCGCGGTCGCCTTCCAATCGCTCGGCGATGCGCGTCAGCACCTCGCGCGACGACACTTCGGCGCCGTGCAAGTCGAGGATCAAATGCTCCAGCCCAAGCCGCGCCATGCGGTCTTTGACGACCTGCAGCGCCGCGCGCTTCTCGGCCACGAACAGCACGCGCTTGCCCTGCGCCGCCAGCTCGGCGATGAGGTTGACGATGGTCTGGCTCTTGCCGGTGCCGGGCGGGCCCTGCACCACGCCGCTCTGCATGTGCGCCGCTTCGGCGATCACGCGCTGCTGGCTGCTGTCGGCGTCGAGCACCAGGTGTTCGGCGTCGGGCGGAACCGCATCGAGCGAGCGCGGGTCGACGCTGCGGCGCGACGCGCGCAGTCGATCGGCGGCGCCGGGCGCCTGCGCGATCGCCGCCAGCACCGGATGCGCGGCGATCTGCGCCCCGTTCTCGCGGATGTCCCGCAGCATCGCCATCTTCTGAAACGAGAAATTGCCGAGCACGTAGCGCGGCAGCACTTGGAAGCCCGGCACACCGCGCGTGGCCGCCGTCAGTCGCGTGAAGAGATGATTTTCGGCGCCGGTCGCCAGCGCGGTCTCCGCACCCGGAATCGGCTCTTCGTCGGGGATTTCCCCCTCGGCCACGCCGAGCAGGGCTTCCTCCGTCAATGTGCAGCCGAATTCGGTGTTGAGCACGTGCAGCAGCGCCAGGTTGACCTGCTGTTCACCGGTCAGCATCAGCGTCTGCCGGCGCCCCTGCACTTCGATGCGAGCCGGAAGCAGCACCACCGGCGCCGACGCCTCGCGCCCGCCGTCGGTCGACGTCCACGTCGCCAGCCCGGCAGCGACGTACAGCGTCTCGAGTCCCTTTTCTTCGAGGTTCTGCAGCGCGCGCTTGTACAGCGTGGACAGGCGATTTCTCACGTCGGCCGCATCGGCGTCGCGCAGCACCAGTTCGTCGACCGTCACCTTCTCCTGCTTGATCAGCAGTCGCCGCACAGCTTCACCATTCGCCGCGCTCAGATCGAAGGTGCCCGCCTTCAAGTCACGGAAATACAACAGATTGTTGTTGCGCGACTTGTCGATCAACTTCGCTTCCCACGTCCTGCGCGCCGTCTCGATCTTCGGTTCGTTTTTCGTTTCGTTCCCCATCGCCATCGTCATTCCCGGGCCACATTCTCCCGCAGATGCGTCGGTGAATCATAAATGTGGTGTGTCACCTCACCCCCTGCCCCCCTCTCCCTCTCGATTTCGCTTACTTTTCTGTCGAGCAAAGTACTGGTAAGCACGCGAAATCTCGGCGAAGAGGGGAGCGTGGCGGCGTTTGCCCCCTCTCCGCCGAAATTTCGCGCGCCGTTGTGAGCGTTTCTCAGTCAGAGCTGGAGCGAAATTGAGGGGGAGAGGGGGTAAGGGGGTGAGGCGTTCCCCCCTCACCTCACCGCGAGCGGCACGTACACCTGCGACGCTGGAGCGGCCACCAGCACGTACTCGGACAAGCGCGCCAGCGCCGCAGTCACCGTTCGGTTCGAACGATTGATCGTGGCGCTCACCGACGTCCAGCCAGCGACCAGTCCGCGGCCACTTCCGCTGCGTTCATACAGCGTCGGCACTTCCACCGTGGTAATGCCGGATCCATAGGTCATCGTGATGGTCATCGTGGACGGGAATTCGCTCAGCGGTGCACCACTCGATTCACCGGTGACACGGAATGCGCTGACGAACGTGCCCTGCGGCGCATCCGACGGCGTCGTCGGCGTGAGCGTCAGCGTCACTTCGGTGCCTACCGGT
Organism: Thermoflexales bacterium; assembly: GCA_044235195.1. Lineage (GTDB taxonomy): Bacteria > Chloroflexota > Anaerolineae > J036 > Brachytrichaceae > CANJQH01. The sequence goes on along the minus strand of JBIIIA010000053.1, from coordinate 1,463 downwards.
GCCGCGGTGATGGTGATGCCGGTCGTCGAAATTACGCCGCCGCCAGCGCCGATCACGGCGGAGTTGACCGCGATCGGCGCCGCATACGTCACAGCATCATCCAGGATCGCCTCGCCGGCCGGCGTGCGCACGGAAACCGAAACCACGGTGCCCACGATGCCCACGGGAACGGTGATCACCGCCTGCGTGGCGGATTTCAGCAGAAACGGCGCATCCACGCCGCCGACCGTCGCACTTGTCGCGCCGCTCAAGTTGGCGCCGACGACGCTCACCGCCGTGCCGCCGGTCGACAACACGCTCGCCGGCGCCGCGCTCGTCAGATACGGGCCATTGGCGACGTCGATGTCGCCGGCCGACACGTTGAAGAAGATCGAGCCGGCGCAGAACACGCCGATGCGGCCGGCGCTCGAAGGCGCGCCGCGCAGCGTCACCGTCGTGCTGCCGTCGTTGGGCGTGGACTTGGTCGGCGTGAACGGCCACGTGACGCCGCCGTCGCGCGACTGGCGAATGTCGACGCGGCTGCACGAGATCGGCGCGGCGTTCGTGCCGGCCACGTTCCACGTCACGGTCTGTTCGCTGCCGGTCGGCCACGTTTCACCGCCGCTCGGCGCAGTGACCGCGAACGCAGCGCCGGTGTCGACCGCCTCCACGCGCGCGGCGTCGTGGGTCACCCCGCCCTGCCCATCGCGCACGACCAGCCGGAAGTTCAGCGCGCGCGTGGTGAGCACGTCGCCCATGCCGTACGTCGTGGTTCCATCGAGCAGGTCGGCGAGCTGCGGGAAGTAGCGGGTCGGGCTGGTCGTCGGGTTGAATACGCGGAAAAGTGGCCGCTTTCCGTCGTCGGCGGTGGTCTCGTCAGGAGAGAAGGTGGAGGCGTCGAGGTCATAGTCGTACTGCTGCCAGTCGTACGTCAGCGCGTCGCCGTCGGCGTCTGTCGCCGAGCCGGTCATGAAGAACGGCGTGCGAGCCGGGATCGTATACACCGCGCCGGCGTCCACCACGGGCGCGGCGTTGGATGTGTTCGTCTTCACCGCGCAGCCGTCGCCGCCGAAGGGATTTTGGCTGTAGTCGAGAATCTGGTCGAAGCTGCGGCTGTGGAAATATGGGTCGCTGTTCGGCTGCAGATTTTCGGGCGAACAGATTCCGGCGTACGCCATAATCGTCGATCCGCTGCCGGGCTCGTAGGCCGAACTCGGCGCGCGATTGCCGCCGCAGAAGCCACTTTCGGAGTTGAACGTGTGCTCGGCGCCGAACTGATGCCCCATCTCGTGCGCCACGTAGTCGACGTCGAATGCGTCGCCGACCGGCGCGCCGGAGCCGGTCACGCCGCGTGCTTTGTAGCCGCCGGCACACGGCACGCCCAGGTAGGCGATGCCGCCGCCGCCGGTGCTGAACACGTGGCCGATGTCGTAGTTCGCCGATCCGATCACCGCATCGATGGTCGCCTGGTTCTCGTCGAGCAT
>JBIIIA010000333.1:0-4066 GCA_044235195.1 Thermoflexales bacterium | reverse complement strand
CCAGGCCGCCCACCTGCTCGATCACCGCCCGCCGCGCCAGCATCGCTGCGCCGACCACCCAGTCGACCCGGCACGGCGCATCGTCGGAGGCGTCGCGCACGTAGTACGCGTCGAACAACGCCGCCGGCGCGCTCGCCGCCGCCCACGTGCTTTCGACCAGCGCGATCTCCAGCGTCGGAAAGCGCCGGCGCGACGACTGCACCGCCCCGTCCGGATAGCGCAGCTGCGGGCCGATCAGCCCGGCGCGCGCCTGCGTGTGCATGGCGCCGACGAGCGCATCGAGGGAGCCGGGCGTCACTTCGGTGTCGGGGTTCAGAAGAAAAGCGAAGCAATCGTCGATCGGCGCATTCGCCCACAGCTCCGCCGCGCGCTGCAATCCGGCGTTGTTGCCGGCAGAAAATCCGCGATTCTCACGGCGCAGCAGTTCGACGGCCGGGAACTCGGCAGCGACCATTTCCGCGCTGCCATCCGACGAATCGTTGTCGACGACGACGATGCGCTGCGGCAGCAGCGAACAGGCATGATCACTCAGCGACTGCAAGCAGCGGCGCAGCAGCTCGCGCACGTTCCAGCTGACGATGACGATGACCAGCATGCTGTGCCGCCGCTTTGCCTACATTTCGCGTCGCACGTTGTAGTCGGCCAGGTCGCACAGCAGATCACGCCAATGGCTCGGGCCGAAGATGTCCAGCGCGCGCTTGGCGTTGTCGGTGATCATGCGCGCCTCGGCCAGCGAACGCTCGATGGCATCCGACCCGCGAATCGCGGCGATGAGATCGTCGTACTGCTTCGGCGTGCACTGGCCGCGCAGCGCGCAGGCCAGGTCGGCATCGTCGGGATGCGACTCGGCGTAGATGATCGTCGGCAGCGTGATCATGCCGCGCCGCAGATCGCTGCCGACCGGCTTGCCCACCGTCGCCTGCTCGCCGGTGAAGTCGAGCACGTCGTCGATGATCTGAAAGGCGATGCCGAAGTCGCGGCCGTAGTCCAGCAAAGCGCGGAACTGCGCGTCGTCCGCGCCGCTGATCACGCCGGCCGTCGTCGACGCCAGCACGTACAGCGACGCCGTCTTGGCGTAAATGCGGCGGTAGTAATCGTCGCGCGTCGAGCGCAGGCCCCAGTCGGTGAACATCTGGCGCAGCTCGCCGCCCACGATGGTGCTCAGCGTGTCGGCGAAGATGCTCATCACGCGCACGTTGTCCACGCGTGACGCCAGATTGGAGGCATAAGCGAACAGATAGTCGCCGGTGAGCACGGTAGCCGCCGGCGTCCACACTGCGTTGAGCGTCTGCGCGCCGCGCCGCACGAGCGATCCGTCGATCAGGTCGTCGTGCACGAGCGTGGCCGTCTGCAGCATCTCCACGGCGCTGGCCAGCTGAATCGCGCGCGCGCGTTCGGCCGTGCCGAACAAGCCGGCCACCAGCAGAACCATGATCGGACGAATTCGTTTGCCGCCGCTGCCCACGATCAGGCTCACCGCCTGACGCAGTTCATCCGGCTGCAGGTCACTGAGCTGCAGCAGCTGCGCTTCGACGTCGGTGAGCTGTTCTCCGATCAGAGCGCGGATGCGCTGAAGCACGCCGGTCGTCGGCGACGCTGCCTTGGGTTGTGTCGTCTCGTTCAAGCCTTCCATGATGATGGTTCCCCGCGCCGGCATACTTTACACCATGCACGTACGGCGCGCATCGATATGAGAGCGCCGCGAACGTCGGGTGAGTGTCACGAGATGCGAAAGAACGACAACGCGTTCGCCGTCGTTCGCTGCGCCAGGTCGTCGAGCATTTCCTCACGCACTTCGGCGACTTTGAGCGCCACGTGGCGGAGGAACGCCGGCTCGTTGCGCTTGCCGCGGTGCTTCTGCGGCGCGAGGTACGGCGCGTCGGTCTCGAGCAGCAATCGATCCGCCGGCGCAGCGCGCACCACCGCGCGCGTGGTCGCCGCGCTCGGGTACGTCACCGGCCCGCTGATCCCGATGTGAAACCCGAGATCGAGCGCGCGCCGCAGGTCCGATTCGTCGCCCGCGAACGAGTGCAGCACGAGCGGCCGATCGCGCCATTCGGCGGCGAGGATGTCGAGTGTGTCGGCATACGCTTCGCGGCAATGGATGATCACCGGCAGGTCGAGCTCACGCGCCAGCGCGAGCTGTGCGACGAACACCGCCTTCTGCGTCGCCGCGTCGAATGTGTTCCAGTGGTAGTCGAGGCCGATCTCGCCGATCGCCGTCACCCGGCCGCGCTGCGCCTGCGCCAGCGCGCGCAGCTCGTCGCACAGCGCCGCGCTCCATTCGCCGGCCGAATTGGGATGCACGCCGACCGCCGCGAATACGTCGGCGCGCGCAGCGGCCAGCGCCGCCGCGCGCCGGCTGCTTTCGCCGTCGTAGGCCGGGTTCAGGAAACGGGTGACCCCGGCCGCGTGCGCGCGTGCGAACACGTCGGCGCGGTCGGGGTCGAATTTCTCGACGTCGAGGTGGCAGTGCGTATCGAACAACACGATCAGCGCACTTTCGTGAGCTTCACGCCGGCGTCCAGAATCGGCGCGACGCTGCTCTTGCGGCCGGTCTCGCAGTAGATGCGCAGCAGCGGCTCGGTGCCGCTCATGCGGATCAGCAGCCAGCTGCCGTCGTCGAGCGTGAACTTCCAGCCGTCGGTCATGCTCTTCGACGCCACGGTCTTGCCCGCCAGCTTGGTCGGCTCGGCCGCGTTCAGCTGCGCGCGGATCGCTTCCCGCTGCGCCGGATCGATCGTGCTGTCGATGCGGTCGTAGTAGTGCGGGCCGACTTTCGAGAACAGCCAGTCGACGAGCTCCGACGGCTTCTTGCCGGTCTGCACCATCATGTCGAGCAGATACAGGTTCGCCAGGATGCCGTCGCGCTCGGGGACGTTGCCGCGGAAGGCGTAGCCGCCACTCTCTTCCCCGCCGATCAGCGCGTCGGTCTCCGACATTTTCGGCGCCACGTACTTGAACCCCACGCCGGTCTCGTGCACCGCCACGCCGTACTGCCGGCCGAGCTCGTCGAGCATCGACGAGCAGTTCAACGATTTGACGATCGCGCCGCGCTGGCCGCGCACTTCCAGCAGATACAGCGCCATCAGCGACATGGCGCGCAGCTGATTGATGAACGCGCCCTTCTCGTCGCCGAAGCCGCAGCGGTCGGCGTCGCCGTCGGTGATGCAGCACACGTCGGCGCCGATCGCCTTCGTCGTCTTCAGGCCGACGTCGACGTTCGGCTGGATCGGCTCGGGGCGCAGCATCTCCGGGAAGATCGGGTTGCGCACGTTGTGAATCTCGGTGATCTGCGTGGCGCCCCCGCCGATCAGGCGCGGGAACCACCCCGCCCCGTTGCCCCACATCGGGTCGACCAGCACCTTCAGCCCGGCCTTCTTGATCGGGGCCAGCTTGACGAGTGTTTTAAGGTTGGCGATGTAGTCGGTCGAGGCATCGAAGCGTTCGATCATGCCGGACTTCGTCGCAGCGCCGTACGCCGTGCGGGCGATGCCGGCGCTCGTCGACGGGATCGCCGCCTCGATGCGCAGCAGGCCGGCCGGGTCGATCGCGCCGCCCGTGAAGTTGCGCACCTTGAAGCCGTTGTCGTACGACGGGTTGTGGCTGGCGGTGATGTTGATCGCACCCAGCGCGCCCTGCGCCTTGACGGCATAGGCGATCACCGGCGTCGGCGTGGCGCCGTCCGTCAGGAACACTTTCACGCCGTGGCCGGCCAGAACTTCGGCAGCCGCCGCGGCGAAATCTTCGGACTGAAAGCGCTTGTCGTGGCCGATCACCACCGACGGCTTCTTCGTCTTCGTGCGCGCCGCCTCGGCCAGCAGCCAGTCGGCATAGCCCGCCGCGCAGCGGCGCACGTTGTCGAACGTGTAATCCTCGGCGATGCGCCCGCGCCACCCGTCCGTCCCGAATTTCAGTACCTCGTTCATTGCCGCTCCCTCTTGGTTTGCTTCGTTTGCCTGCGTTCGTCCGGGCTTGGTCACTGGCGCGCCTGCGGCTTCACGCCGCCCGTCAGCGATCCGGCCACGGTCTTGTCCAGCGTCACGTCCGTCGATTTTTTCGGCTG
>JBIIIA010000332.1:0-4067 GCA_044235195.1 Thermoflexales bacterium | reverse complement strand
TCGCGGCGTTGTAGGCGATGACGCTCCCGGTGATGGTCGCCGAACTATAGGTCTCGAAGCCAGCGCCGGTGCCGCTGTTGGTCGAGTTCGAAAGCACCTGCGAATTCGTCATCACCACCGCATCGCTGGCCATGAAGCCACCCTGGCCGGAATTTCCAAGGTTATAGGCGATGAGGCTGTCGATGATCGCCACCGCGCCGCCCGACGAAAATCCGCCTTTGCTGCTGGCGCTGTTGCTCAACACCTGCGAATTTTGCAGCGTCACTGCGCCGTCGGCGTAGAAGCCGCCGCCGTATGCGTAGATAGAGCTGTTCGTCAGCACCAGCGAGTTAATCACCGTCACCGCGCCGCTCGCCTTGAAGCCGCCGCCGTCGCCCGTAGCACTGTTGGATCGAATCGTGCTGTCGACAACGAGCAGCGGGCTGGTCGATGCGCTGTACAGGCCGCCGCCGTTCGACGCCGAGCTGCTCAGGATTTTCGTGTCCGAGAGGGTCAGCGAACCAGCCGCGCCGACGAACAGCGCGCCGCCGGGTTCGAACCCTGCGGCGCCGTCGCGCAGCGTCAGCCCGTACAGCGCCGCGTCCGCGGTGATGCTCATCACGCGCGACGCGTTGTCGGCGCTCACCGTCAGCAGGCCGGATCCCGGGCCGTTCACCACCAGCGTGCGAGTGATCAGCAGATGGCCGCTGCTCAGCGTGATGGTCTGCGGCGTGCTGAATGTGGCCGCGTCGAAGGTGATCGTCGCTCCGGCATTCGCACAGGCGAGGGCATCGCGCAGAGAGCCCGCGCCGGAGTCGTTGGCATTCGTCACGATGGCGCAGCTGCCGCGGAGCGCAGCGCTTCCGGCTGCAATCCGGTGATTGGAAAATGTCGCCATCAGGACAGCGGTGCACACACAAATGCGGAAGCCGGTTCGAAGAAAGCGTGGAAAGCTGACATGCATGGCTGCAGCATTATTCGAACGACGGTCGGAATGAAAATCGTCCAGCTGCGGTAATTTCGCGAATTTGCCGTTTCGGCGCGGCGGTCGTACATTCCTGCGCATGGCTTTCTTCGACTTTCCGCTCGACACGCTCAAGAGCTACATGCCCGAGCGCAACGAACGCCCGGACTTCGACTCATTCTGGGCATCGACCCTGGCCGATGCGCGCGCGCACGACCTCGACCCGCGCTTCGACGCCGTCGACTACGGCCTGCGCGGCCTCGAAACGTACGATGTGACGTTCAGCGGCGCCGACGGACAGCGCGTCAAAGGCTGGCTGATCCTGCCGCGGCAGCGCACCGGCACGCTGCCCTGCGTCGTCGAATTCATCGGCTACGGCGGCGGCCGCAAGTTCCCCAGCGACTGGCTGCTGTGGGCCTCGGCCGGCTACGCCCACCTCGTCATGGACACGCGCGGCCAGGGCAGCGCCTGGGGCAAGGGTGACACTGGCGACCCGGAGCCCGCCGGCACGAACAACCACTTCCCCGGCTTCATGACGCGCGGCGTGCTGCGGCCGGAGACGTACTACTACAAGCGCGTGTTCACCGACGGCGTGCGCGCCGTCGAAGCCGCGCAGTCGCATCCGGCGATCGACGCCGAGCGCATCGCCGTGTGCGGCGGCAGCCAGGGCGGCGGCATCAGCATCGCCGTGGCCGGCCTGGCGCCCGCCGTCAAGGTCGCCATGCCCGACGTGCCGTTCCTCTGCCATTACCGCCGCGCCACGCAGATCACCACGGCGCACCCGTACGAGGAAATCTCGCGTTTCCTGCTCGTGCATCGCGACAAGGTCGAGCAGGTCTTCGACACCCTCAGCTACTTCGACGGCGTCAACTTCTCGGCGCGCTCCGCCGCGCAGGCGCTCTTCTCCGTCGGCCTGATGGACGAAATCTGTCCGCCGTCGACGGTCTTCGCCGCCTACAATCACTGGCGCGGCGACAAGCAGATTCGCATCTACGAATACAACCACCACGAGGGCGGCGCCGAATTCCACACCGTTGAGAAGGTACGATATTTGAACTCGATCTGGTAGACACCGTATGGAACGCATCCTTCCTCCTCTTACCGCCGGCCAGCGCGCACTCGACCTGTCGCCGGAGCGATTCGGATTTCTCGAAAGCAGCACGCACCTCATCGGCGACCCGGCAGCGCTGCAGGCGCGCATGGACGCCGAGGGCTATCTCTTCCTGCCCGGTGCGCTGCATCGCGACGAAGTCCTTGCCGCGCGCCGCGTGTGCGCCGAACGCCTGGCCGCCAAGGGAATGCTGCACGCAGGCAGCGATCCGATGGACTGCCTGATTCGCCCGGGCCAGGACACCGGCTTCGACATCAGCCTGGCCAAAGACAACGCCCCGCTCATGAAGGTGCTCTACGACGGCCCGATGATGGCCGTCTGCGAACAGCTCATCGGCGGGCCGGTGCTGCACTTCGACTACACCTGGTTCCGCGCCGTCGCGCCCAACCGCAGCACCCCGCCCCACATGGACATCGTCTATATGGGCCGCGGCACGCAGCGCTTGTACACCGCGTGGACGCCCATCGGCGACGTGCCACTCGAAACGGGCGGCCTGCTCGTGCTCGAACGCAGCCACAAGCACGAGCGCCTGAACAACGGCTACGGCCGCAAGGACGTCGACACCTACTGCGAAAATCGCCGCGAACCAGGCTGGACCGAGATGGGCGGCGGCGGCAACATCCGCGCCGGCGGCGCGCTCAGCAACGACCCGATCAAGCTGCGCGATCGCCTCGGCGGGCGCTGGCTCACCGCCGACTTCGCCGCCGGCGACGTGCTGCTGTTCAGCGTCTTCACCGTCCACTGCAGCCTCGACAATCGCTCGCAGTCGATCCGCCTGTCGTCCGATTCGCGGTATCAGTCCGCCGCCGAACCCGCCGACCACCGCTGGATCGGGCCCGACCCGATCGCCCACGGGCCCGCGGGCAAGCGCGGCATGATCTGCTGAATGCGCGAGGCGCGCCGTTCTGTCGCACGACGCGGATTGTGTGAACGGCGCGACCTCGCTACAATCGCTCTCCGGTATGGCAATCAATGACCTTCTGTCCGTAACTGCGCCTTTGATCTGCGCGATCGGCGGCACGCTGCTGCTGCTCATCGACCTGGCTGTCCCCAAGGGCGCCAAGAGCACCACCGCCTGGCTGGCGTTCGCCATCATCGTGGCGGCGCTGCTGAGCGTGCCGCTCCAGTGGAGCAGCGAGGCCGGCGTCACCGGCTTCGCCGGCATGGTCGCCCGCGACGGCTACTCGCTGTTCGTCGATGGGCTGCTGGCGGTGATCGGCGCGCTCACCGTGCTGCTGACGCTGCGCTACAACGAAGCGCGCGGCATCGCCCGCGGCGAGTTCTACCCGCTGATGCTGTTCGCACTCAGCGGCATGATGCTGATGGGCCACGCCACGAACCTGATCGTGGTGTTCGTCGCCGTCGAGCTGCTGTCGATCCCGCTCTACGTGCTGTGCGGCTTCGCCCGCCCGCGCGTCGACAGCGAGGAAAGCGCGCTGAAATACTTCCTGCTCGGCGCGTTCGCCTCCGGCTTCCTCGTCTACGGCATCGCGCTGATCTACGGCGCCACCGGCACTATCTCGCTCCCCGAGCTCAGCGCGCTGCTGTCCAGCGGCGCGCCGAAGGAGCCGTCGCTGCTCTACGCCGGCGTGGCGCTGCTGCTCGTCGGCCTCGGCTTCAAGGTGGCCGCCGCGCCGTTCCACATGTGGACGCCCGACGTCTACGAGGGCGCGCCGACCACGGTGACGGCCTTCATGGCCAGCGCCACCAAGGCCGCCGGCTTCGCCGCCGTGCTGCGCATCTTCCTGTTCGGCCTCGCCCCGCTCATCGAAACGTGGCAGGCGCCGATCGCAGTGCTGGCGCTGCTCTCGATGGTCGTCGGCAACGTAATCGCCCTGGCGCAGTCGAACCTCAAGCGCATGCTGGCCTACTCCAGCATCGCGCATGCCGGCTACGTGCTGGCCGGCGTGGCCGCCGGCGGCGAGTCCGGCGCCACGGCCGTGCTGTTCTACCTGGCCTCGTACGCGCTGACGTCGCTGGCCGCCTTCGCGGTCATGGTGGCGCTCAGCTCGG
>JBIIIA010000331.1:0-4070 GCA_044235195.1 Thermoflexales bacterium | reverse complement strand
TTGGGGGGGGGGTGTGGGCGCGATTCGAGGATTCCAACGGATACAATTCCACCGTCAGCTGCATCGAACATGCCCGCCATCGAATTTCAGTCCGTTTCCAAGAGCTTCCGCATGGATCGCGAGCGGCCGCGCGCTTTCCAGGAATTGTTTATCTCGCTGCTGCGCCGCAAACGCAAGGAAGAAGTGGATGCCGGCCTGTACTGGGCGCTGCGCGACATCAGCTTCCGCATCGAACCGGGCGAAACCGTCGGGCTGGTCGGCTCCAACGGCGCCGGCAAGAGCACCACGCTCAAGCTCATCAGCCGCATCATTCAGCCGAACAGCGGACGTGTGCACGTGAGCGGGCGGCTCTCGGCGCTGCTCGAACTCGGCGCCGGCTTCCATCCCGAACTCAGCGGCCGCGACAACATTTTTCTGAACGGCACCGTCATGGGCATGTCGCGGCGCGCCATCGAATATAAGCTCGATGAAATCATCGAATTCGCCGACATCGGCGAATTCATCGACGTGCCGGTGAAGGATTACTCCAGCGGCATGCAGGCGCGGCTCGGCTTCGCCGTGGCCGTGCACCTCGACCCGCAGATCGTGCTCGTCGACGAAGCGCTCTCCGTGGGTGACCAGGCCTTCCAGCAGAAATGCAACGAACGCATGCTCGAGATGCGCCGCGCCGGCATCACCATGCTGTACGTTTCGCACAGCCTCGATTCCGTCGAGCAGATCTGCCGGCGCGCCATCTGGCTCGATCGCGGCACGGTGCGCATGGACGACGCCGCGTTCAAAGTCGCCAATGCGTACTACAAGTACGGCCTCGAGCGCCGCAAGCGCAACGAGACGAAAGCCGAACAGACGCGCCCAGGATCCGGAGAAGCGCGCGTCACGCGCGTCGAGCTGCTCGACGCCGACGGCCGCGCCACGAATTCCATCCCCACCAACGCCGCCGTCACCGTGCGCATCCACTATCACGCCGAACAGGTCGTGACGCTGCCGGCGATCGGCTTTGCCATCACCAACCCCACGCGCGGCGTGCACGTGGCCGGGCCGAACAACGCGCAGTCGAATTTCCGCATCGCAGAACTGCGCGGCGTCGGCTGCGTCGATTACCGCATCGACGTGCTGCCGCTGCTGCCGGGCGAATATCGCATCGACGCCGCCATCTACGACTGGGACGCGGTGCACTGCTTCGACTATCTCGAAAATGCCGGCCGCTTCGGCGTGTATCCCAGCGAGAACAGCGAAAAATACGGCGTCATCGCGCTCAACGGACGCTGGGCGCATCACAATTCGAATTCGTAAATGCCTCGTATCATTCGACCTATGCGCGTCTTCATCACAGGCGGAGCCGGATTCATCGGCTGCAATCTCACCCAGGACAGGCTCCGGCGCGGGGATTCGATCACCATCTTCGACAATCTCTCGCGCCCGCGCACGCAGCACAACCTCGCGTGGCTGCGCGAACAGGCCGGCGCCGAACAGCTGCAGTTCGTCCACGGCGACGTGCGCAGCTTCGATGCGCTGCGCGACGCCGTCGCCGCCGCCCGCCCGGACTTGATCGTGCATCTGGCCGCGCAGGTGGCCGTGACCACCAGCGTGCGCAATCCGCGCGAGGACTTCGAGATCAACGCGCTCGGCACGCTCAACGTGCTGGAGGCGGCGCGCGCGCAGGACGCGCCGCCGGCCGTGTTCTATGCGAGCACGAACAAGGTCTACGGCGGCATGGAGGACGTGGCCGTCGTCGGCGGCGACACGCGCTACGCGTACCGCGACTTCCCCGACGGCATCGACGAATCGCGCCCGCTCGATTTCCATTCTCCGTACGGCTGCTCGAAGGGCGCCGGCGACCAGTACGTGCACGACTACGCGCGCATCTACGGCATGCGCACCGTCGTCTTTCGACAAAGCACCATCTACGGCCCACGTCAGTTCGGCGTCGAGGACCAGGGCTGGCTGGCGCATTTCGTCATCGCCACCGTCGCCGGCCGACCGATCACCATCTACGGCGACGGCAAGCAGGTGCGTGACATGCTGCATGTGCGCGACCTCGTCGGCGCCTACGATGCGGCGTGGACGTCGCTCGACGTCGCCGCCGGCCAGGTCTTCAACGTCGGCGGCGGCAGCGCCAACACCATTTCGATCTGGGCCGAAACCGGCCCGCGCCTGGAACGCCTCGCCGGGCACGCCATCCCGGTGACGTATGCCGAATGGCGCCCGGGCGATCAGCCGGTGTTCATCTCCGACAACGCCAAGGCGCAGCGAATTCTCGGCTGGCGCCCGCGCATCACGCTCGACGAGGGCATGCCCGAGATGTGGAACTGGGTCGTGCAGAATCGCGCATTCTTCGCCTAGCTGTCTCCGTGAACTCTGGCGGGGGCGACTCGGCCTAGAATTAATCGCCAGCACGACATGAACGGAAGCCAGTTCGACGCCCAGTATTACGCCACCGGCTGCGGTGCAGTGCCCTACGGTGAAAACCCGGAGTGGCTGGCGCATTTCAGCGCCGTGGCGACGCGCATCCAGCGCGAAATCCGGCCGGGCAGCATGCTCGACGCCGGCTGCGCGTTCGGCCTGCTCGTCGATCAGATGCGCGCTCGCGGCGTCGACGCCCACGGCATCGACATTTCCGACTACGCCATTTCGCGCGTGCCGGCGGCCTCGCGCGCCTTCTGTCGCCAGGGGTCGGTCGCCGCGCCCTTCGGCCACCGCTACGACCTGATCACGTGCATCGAGGTGCTCGAACACATGCCGGCGCGCGAGGCCGAAGACGCCGTCGCCAATTTCTGCGCGCACACCGACGATGTGCTGTTCTCCTCCAGCCCGCTCGATTACACCGAAGCCACCCACATCAACGTGCATCCGGTCGAACACTGGGCGCGCTTGTTCGCCGTTCACGGCTTCCATCGCGATGTCGACTTCGACGCCAGCTTCGTCGCTCCCTGGGCCGCGCGCTTTCGGCGCAGCACGGCGAACACCGTCGAAATTGTGCAGGACTACGAACGCACCCTCTGGCGCCTGCGTGACGAAAACACGCAGCTGCGCGCCGAGCTGCAGCGCGTGCGAAAACAAGCCGATGAAGCGAGTGCGCTGCGCGAGGCGCACGATCATCTGCGCGCCGAACACGACCGGCTCGCCGCCCTCGTGCACGGCTACGAAAACGGCCGCGTCATGCGCCTGCTGCGACGGCTGAAAAAGCTGGGCATTCGCAGTTAGCGGCGACCGTCCGGCACCTCTCCCAGCAGCGCACGCGCGTAGCGCGCGGCGATGACGTCTGCGCCGAAGTGGTCGCAGCGGGACGAATCGAAGGCGGCGACGTCGATCGGGTGTTCGATGAGAAGTGCGCGCGAGGCGGGGACGCCGGCTTGTATGTAGGCGTCGCAGATTTTTTTGCTGGTCCCGATGTTGGCATCGAAGAGCTGTGCGAGCGCGGCGTCGTAGCGTGCGATCCAGCCGGCGCGGTGGTCGTAGACTTGATTGACGAGGCGGATATCGGGAAATCGCCGGCGGATGCGTGGAAGGGCATCGAAGAGCCATGCGGAGCCGTTGGCGAGGTAGAGGCAGCGCGGTGTGAATCGTTCGATGAGGTAGGTGAGAAAAGACAGCGACTGCTCGTGCGGCAGAAAATCGTCGGCAGTGTAGACGAAGGGTGTGAGGGCGCGGAAGCGATCGGCGGTGGAGCCGAGGCTGCCGTCGTGAGGGTCGGTTGCGACGACGACGAAACGGATGTGTGCGGTGAGGGAGCGGATCACGTCCAGCGCGATGCGCTCGGCGCCGCCCATGGCGAGGAAGGGCAGAAAGACGACGACGGTGGGGCGCGGGTCGGGCGCGGGGGGCATGCGGAAGAGGCGATGCACGGGCGCGCGATGCGCCGGCGGCGCCGGCTGCGGTTCGCGCTGGGTGAGGAAGAAGCGATCGTGTTCGCAGCGCAGCGTCGGATATTGCTCGAGCCGGCCGTGCAGCGGCAGCTGCGAGAAGCGCTCGCGTCGATTCGTGGTGATGCGCAGGATGCGGCCGACGGCGGTGGTCTCCTGTGGGGGCTGTGCTTCGCGCGCGGCGAGCCATGCGCCGAAGGTGAGCTG
>JBIIIA010000330.1:0-4071 GCA_044235195.1 Thermoflexales bacterium | reverse complement strand
AAGAGTTAATCCGTATAGCCCGGCTGAGTCGCCATGCCCCGGCCTTCGGCCGGGGCATGGCGACTCAGCCCCGAATATACGGATGAGCACTAAGTAGAGGCGTCGGCGAGCACGCGCGCATCGCCCGTTCGCCTGGTGACGCCGATGACATCGAGGTGTTCCAGGAGGGCGAGCGCGTACTTGCGCGTAGTGCCGAAGAGATCGCGCACCTGGGCGGCCGTAATCGAGCCGCCCTTTTCGATTTCCGCCCGCACGCGGCCGACGGCGGCGTCGTAGGTGTCGGCGAGGAGCACGACGTCGTCGCTGAGCTGCACCAGGCGCCGGCGGCGCAGCAGGACGTCGTAGACGGCCTCGCCGAGCGCGCTCTTGCAGTCGCGCACCAGTGGCGTGTTCCACGGCGCCTGTGCGAACTGCGCCGCCAGCGCGTCGGCGGCCGCCTGCTGCGCTGCGGAAAGTTTCACTTCGTGCGTGCGCAGGCGCACCACGTCGCCTTGTGCGGCGAGCGCTGCGTTCGCCGCGCCGGCCAGCAGCGCCTCGAACGCGCGCGGCGTCAGCTGCAGGCGGCTGCGCAGCGATTCTTTGGACATGCCCTCGGCCAGCGGTTGACGCGCGTGGAATTCGGCGACGATGTTCTCCGCCTGCGTTGCGGCGGCATTCCATGCGCTGCGCAGCGCCAGCCATCCGTTCGACGCGGAGGCCGCCCCCTCGCGCTCGAGGGCGGACAGCGCTGCGGCGAACTCGTCGGCGCCGAGTTGTGCGGCGCGTCGCACGTCGTCGTGCGGGGCGATGCCCAGGCCGGCGAGCGCGTTGGACAGCCTTTCCTCGGGTGTGCCGCGCAGCAGCGCCGCGAGCCGCGCCAGCACCGCGGCGTCGGCGCGTCCGCCGCGCCGGCGGTAGCGCAGCGCAGGATGCGCATCGAGCACGGTGCCGCCGCCGGCCGTCACCGACGGCGACGGCAGCCGCACGATGAACCGATCGCCGTGCAGCAGCGGCAGCGGGTCCGCCAGCTGAAGCTGCGCCGGGCCGGCGGCGCCGGCCGCCAGCTCGTCGCCGTCGAGCAGGCGCACGTGCGCCATGCTCATCGCGGCGCCGCCGAAGACCTTGACCTCGTCGCCGTGCTGCAGCGCGCTGCGGCGTCGCTCGGTGGACGCGCGCATTTCGATCTGCACGTCGACGAGCGTCGTCGGCTGCACCAGGCCCGGGGCGGCGACCATGCCGCCGCGCATGGCCTGCTCCACCGAGACGCCGGCGAGGTTGACGGCGACGCGGCTGCCGGGCGTGGCGCGTTCGAGCTTCTGCCGGTGCGTCTGCAGGCCGCGCACGTGCGTGCGCAGAACTTCGCCGCGGCGCGTGACGAGCTCGACGGCGTCGCCGACGGAAAGTGCGCCGTCGATGAGCGTGCCGGTGACGACGGTGCCGAACCCGGCGAGGCTGAACGAGCGATCGATCGAGAGGCGCGGCCGGCCGATGTCGCGGCGTGCCGGGACGTCGGCCAGCGCCGTCGACAGCGTGCGAATCAGATTCGGCAGCCCGGCGCCGGTGCGCGCGGCGACCGGGACGATCGGCGCGTCGCGCAGCGGCGTCGACTGCAGCAGCGCGCTGATTTCCGCGCGCATCAGATCGATCCACTCATCGTCGACCATGTCGCACTTGGTCAGTGCGACGACGGCGCGATGCACCTGCAGCAGCTCGAGGATGGCGAGGTGTTCGCGCGTCTGTGGCATCGGGCCTTCGTCGGCAGCAATGACCAGCAGCGCCAGGTCGATGCCGCCCACGCCGGCGAGCATGTTGTCGATGAAATCGATGTGCCCGGGCACGTCGATGATGCCGACGGATTCCCCGTTCGGGAGCGTGAGCCACGCGAAGCCCAGGTCGATCGTCATTTCACGGCGCTGCTCTTCCTGCAGGCGATCCGGATCGATGCCGGTGAGTGCGCGCACGAGCGTCGACTTGCCGTGGTCGACGTGGCCGGCGGTGGCGATGACGCGCATGGTTAGATGAGGCCCTGGTTCATGTCCACGTCGCTGTCCTCGGCGCCCTCGGGGCGTGCGAGCGCCTGCTGTCTGCGGCGCTGGCGCCGGGAAGGCTTGACTTCGGCGGCGCCGATGGTCTTGGCCTGATCGAGCAGGGTATTGGAACGGGCCAGCCACTCACGGCCGGCGGCGGCGTACGCGGTGGAGAATTCCTCGAACATGTTGTAGAGCGGCGGGATCAGATCGCTGATGCGAATGAAATCCTCTTCGAGCTCGACGATGCGCGGATCGTAGCTGGAGATGCGTCGATCGCGATCGACCCACTTTTCCTCTTGTGACACCGTGAACGTTTTCATCTGCTTTTCCACTTCATCACGGAAGGCAGAGGCGACGCGTTTGGCGCGCTCTTCGGCATCGCGCTGAATTTCGGCGATTTCATTGATGCGCACCTCGAGCTGCTGTTTGAAATCCGGCAGAGGGCTGAGCTCGCGACGAACCTCGTCACGCATCTGGAAGAACCCGGTGACTTGCGATTGAATCGTTTCGGCGCGTTCCTTGAGCCGCTCGATGACTTCGGCGTATTCGGCGAACTGCCGCTCGCGGCGCAGGTCGGCGACGCGCTGCGATTCGATGACCTGGCGCTGCGCTTCGAGGATGCGGCTGGCTTCCTCGATTTCGGCCGTCTTCTTGCGAATCGCTTCCTCCAGCATGAGGATGCGTGATTGGATCGGCTCGAATCGCTTGGTGATGTCGGGCACGGCCTGCTCGACGGAGGCGATGCGCTTGGAGTCCGACCGGCGCTGCTCTTCGAGATAGTTGAGCGTGGCGGTCGGCTGATCGAAGCGCCGCTCGAGCTCCATGAGCTGAATCTGCGTGCGGTTGATGAGGTCGGCCAGCCGCGCCTCTTCCGCCTGCCGGGCGACGATTTCCTCGCCGAGGCGGCCGATGGGCTTGAGCTCCTTCTTGATCTCGTTCAGCTGGCGCACCAGCGATTCGATCTCGATCTGGCGCGTGCGCAGCAGTTCGCGTTCGGCTTTGACGCGCTGTTCCTGGTCGCGTTCGATGACCAGGTTGAACTCTGCGCGCATCTGTTCGATGGCGCCCGGCCAGCTCACGGCGCGGTTCAACTGCAGCTTCAGCTCCGCCACGGTGTTCTCGAGCGTCTGCGAATAGCGGATGCGCGCCTCGACTTCGCGAGACAGCGATTCGACGCGCTCCTGCATCTGCGAAAGCTGTTGCTTGTCTTTCCGCCGTTCCGCGTCGAGATACGTGACCAACTGGGAGAGCTGATTGATATCCATGCGTTACTGGTGCTGCCACATGCGGCCGCCGTCGAGCATCAGGCAGTCACCGCTGATGAATTGCGGGCCGGTCGTCAGAAACACCACGCACTCGGCGACCTGCTCGGCGCTGCCGAGTTCGTGGAGTGGGTTGGTGCTGCGCAGCGACTGCCAACGCTCTTCGCTGTAATCCGGCGGCTTGAGCACCGGGCCCGGGCAGACGGCATTGACGCGCACCTTCGGCCCCAGATTCAGCGCCTGGGCGCGGGTCATGGCGAGCAGCGCGGCCTTGGACATGCCGTGCGGGACATAGCCCTTCCAGGGATAGAACGCGCCCTCGTCGACGATATTGACGATGCTGCCGACGCCCTCGCTCTGCATCATGGCGGCGCCGATGACGCGGCTGAGCGCGAAGGCGCCCTTGACGTTCACGTCGAAGGCGGCGTCGAAGTCGGCCTCCTCGGCATCGAGCAAGCCCTTCGTGTTGAAGCTGGACGCGCTGTTGACGAGCAGATCGATGCGGCCCTGCCACGCCAGCGCGGCGCGGCCGAGCGCTTCGGCGGCCGCCCAGCTGCCCATGTCCGCCTGCAGCAGCAGCGTGCGACGCCCGAGCGCCTCGATGTCGCGCACGGTCTCCTCAGCCGCCGCCTTGCTCGCGCCGTAGTGCACGACGACGTCGGCGCCTTCCTGCGCGAGCGCCAGTGCGATGGCCCGACCGACGCGATGCGCTGCCCCGGTGACGAGTGCGACTTTCCCTTGTAGTTTCATGTGGGGGAATATACCGCCCGCTCGTTTCTCACTCCTCTCCTCTCTTTTCT
>JBIIIA010000329.1:0-4073 GCA_044235195.1 Thermoflexales bacterium | reverse complement strand
CCTCTCCCCCTCAATTTCGCTTCGGCTCTGATCGAGCAACGCTCTTGCTGGCGACGCGAAATTTCGGCGAAGAGGGGGCGCGTGGCGGGAATTTCCCCCTCTTCGCCGAGATTTCGCGCGCTTATCAATCATTTGCTCGACAAAAACGTAAGCGAAATCGAGGGGGAGAGGGGGTCAGGGGGGTGAGGCGAGGCGGGCAGCAATGCCCTTAGCCCGGGCGCGCCAACGGCACATCGTTGGATCGGCCCTGCGGTCGCCGGTTGGCGCTGGGACAACAGGATTTCTACAAAATCGTAAGGCGCACCCCCTGGCCAGCCGCCGCCACGACCACGCCGTACAATCTTCGATCATGCAAGCCGAATCTTCGCCGCGCCCCCGCCCGTCCGCCCCGATCCTCCTGTGGATCATCGCCATCCTGTCGCTCGTGCTCAACCTCGCCTTGATCGGCGCGCTGCTCATCGGCGCGAACGTCGGCTTGCAGACCGCGAAGCAGTTCGCCGGCGACGCTGCGACACAGCTCGCGTCGTTCGGTGACAGCACGTTCTCCACCAGCGTGCGCGTGCAGCACACCATCGACATCGACACCAGCGTGCCGTTCGAATACGCCGACACCATCGCCATCGATCAGGTCGTGCCCATCAGCACCGTCGTCTCCGTCGCCCAGGAATTCCCCATCATCGGCGAACTGAAATTCGACGTGCCCATCAACACGTCGGTGCCGATCAGCGTGTCGGTGCCCATCAAGATCGAACGCAACGTGCCGATCAAGCTGTCCGTGCCGATCGACTTCACCGTGCCCGTCGAAGTCAAGCTCGCCGACACGCCCGTCAAACCGCAGATCGACGCTGCTGTGGAGCAGCTGCGCGCTCTGGAGAAGTAATAGCAGATAGTGATAGTGGATAGCAGATAGTGGCCATCCGTTACCGACTATCCACTATCACTATCCACTATCCACTCCCCCCATGCCCATCGCCATCCTCCACGACTGGCTCAACCAGATCGGCGGCGCCGAAGACGTGCTCGACGTGCTGCATGATCTCTTTCCGCAGGCGCCGGTATTCACCAGCATCTACGACCGCGCGCGCATGCCGGAGCGCTGGCGGCGATGGGACATCCGCTCGACGTGGCTCGATCGCATGCCGGCGATTCATCGCCGGCATCAGCCCTACATGCCGCTGTTCGCCGCCGCATGGGCGCGCTATCGCATTCCGGCGGAATTCGACCTGCTGCTCAGCAACAAGAGCGCGTTCTGCATCGGCGCGCGCGGTGACAACCCGGCCGCGCGCCACGTGTGCTACTGCCTGACGCCCACGCGCTTCACCTACGACTTCGAAAGCTACCGCGCGCGCGAACGCATCCCGGCCGCCGCCGTGCCGGTGCTCAAACTGATCAACGCCGCGCTGCGTGCGTGGGAAACCAAAGCCGCCCAGCGCGTGCACATGTTCCTCGCCATCTCCCGTGAAGTGCAGCAGCGCATCCGCACGCTCTACGGCCGCGAATCCGAAATTCTGTACCCCCCGGTGGGCATGCCGGCCGAACCGCCGAGCGAGACGCGCGAGAACTTCTTTCTGATCGCCTCGCGCCTGCTGCCCTACAAGCGCATCGACCTGGCCATCGAAGCCTGCGCCGCGCTCGGCGCCCGGCTCGTCGTCACCGGCGACGGCCGCGACCGCCCGCGCCTCGAAGCGCTCGCCGCCGCCACGCCCGGCGCCGACGTGCGCTTCCTCGGGCGCGTCGACGACGACACGCTCACACACCTGCTCCGCACCTGCAACGCCTTCCTCTTCCCCGGCTTCGAGGATTTCGGCATCGCCCCGGTGCGCGCCATGGCGCACGGCAAACCCGTCGTCGCCTTCGCCCGCGGCGGCGCGCTCGACACCGTCGTCGACGGCGAAAGCGGCGTGCTCTTCCACGAACAAAGCCACGAAGCCCTCATCGCTGCGCTGGAAAAAGTGCGTGTGGTAACCTTTTTTCCGTCGGCCGTGCGCCGGCAGGCCGAACGATTCGGAACCGACCGCTTCGCCGCCGGCCTGCACGACGCCCTGCGCCGCGCTCGCGCCTGATCGACGACCGGCTCGTTCGTGCGATGACGCGGCCGTCGGAAAGCGTCAGACCGGCCGCTCCGGAAATGCGGTAAAAACATGCCTCTCGGTTTCCGCTCGCGGCAGCCGGACTCAGACAACATGCAAGCCTACTGTTTCAAATGCCGCGGCAAGCACGACTTGCTGAATCCAACCCCGATCTTCTTCACCAACGGCTCGCCGGCCCTGCAGGGCACGTGCGCCAACTGCGGCTACGAGAAGGTCTACAAAATGGGCCGCACGCCCGAACACGACGGCGTCACCCCGCCGTCGGCCGAGCAGATTTCCGCCGCCCGCGCGCGCAAGGCCGATTCGCCGAACACCGCCGGCCCGAATGCCAAAAAGGCGAAGGCGTCCGTCAAAAAAGCCGGCAAGTCGGAGGCGAAGGGCGGCGCCGATAAACAATCGGCCGGCGGACGCGGCGGCCCGCTCGTCATCGTCGAGTCGCCCACCAAGGCGCGCACGATCGGCAAGTTCCTCGGCCGCAAATTCACCGTGCGCGCCAGCATCGGCCACGTGCGCGACCTGCCCAAGAACCGCCTCGGCGTCGACGTCGACCACGACTTCGAGCCGACCTACGTCGTCCCCGTCAAGAAAAAAGACACGGTCAAGGAGCTGCGCCAGCTGGCCAAACACGCCGATTCGATCTGGCTGGCCACCGACCCCGACCGCGAAGGCGAGGCGATCTCGTGGCATCTGCGGTCGGCGCTGGCCGGCGAGATCGTCGGCAAGCCGGTGCAGCGCGTCGAGTTCCATGAAATCACCCAGGACGCCATTCAGCACGCCTTCGCCCACCCGCGGCAGATCGACGAGAACGCCGTCAACGCGCAGCAGGCGCGCCGCATCCTGGACCGCCTGGTGGGCTACAAGCTCAGCCCGCTCGTCAGCGACAAGCTGAACATGCGCGGCCTGAGCGCCGGCCGCGTGCAGTCGGTCGCCGTGCGGCTGGTCGTCGAACGCGAGCGCGAAATCCAGGCCTTCGTGCCGGTCGAGTACTGGTCGATCGAAGCCGAGCTGACGCGCCGCGCCGGTTCGCCGCCCTTTACAGCGCGCCTGCACAAGCTGCGCGGCCAGGACCCGGATCTGCACAGCCAGGCCGACGCCGTCGCCGTCGTGTCCGCGCTCGACGGTGCGCAATGGCGCGTCGTCAAAGTCGAGACGAAGGAACGCCAGCGCCGTCCGGCGGCGCCGTTCACCACCAGCACGCTGCAGCAGGAAGCCAGCCGCAAACTCGGATTCAACGCCCGCCGCACCATGGGCGCGGCGCAGTCGCTGTACGAAGGCGTCGACGTCGGCGAGGGCGCCACCGGCCTGATCACCTACATGCGCACCGACTCGACGAATGTGGCCGAAAGCGCACAGCGCGAGGCACGCCAGTTCATCGGCGAGCGCCTCGGCCAGGAATTCATGCCGGACGCCGCGCCGATCTACAAGTCGCGCGCCAAGAATGCGCAGGAAGCCCACGAGGCCGTGCGGCCGACTTCGGTCTTCCGCACGCCCGAACAGATGCGCGCCTTCCTCGACGCCGATCAGTTCAGGCTCTACGACCTGATCTGGAAGCGCTTCGTCGCCAGCCAGATGTCCAACGCCGTGTTCGACGCCACGACCGTCGACATCGACGCCGCCGTCGGCCCCAAATCAGCCCAGCCGCTTTCGGTGTTCTGGTTTCGCGCGAGCGGCTCGGTGCAGAAGTTCAGCGGCTTCCTGCGTGTGTACGAAGAAAGCCGCGATGAAGGCGACGCGGCACCGGGCGACGGCGACGACGCAGCCGGCGGCAGCGACCGCCGCCTGCCCGCGCTGGCGGCCAATGACGCGCTCGACCTGCGGCGGCTGCTGCCCGAACAGCATTTCACGCAGCCGCCGCCACGCTACACCGAAGCCAGCCTGGTCAAGGCGCTCGAGGAATACGGCATCGGCCGGCCGAGCACGTACGCCTCGATCATGACCACGATCCAAGCGCGCAACTACGTGCGCCGACAGGGCCGCCAGCTT
>JBIIIA010000328.1:0-4077 GCA_044235195.1 Thermoflexales bacterium | reverse complement strand
CGAAATTTCGGCGAAGAGGGGGAAGCGTGGCGGCAATTTCCCCCTCTTCGCTGAGATTTCGCACGCTTACCAGTACTTTGCCCGGTAAAAACGGAAGCGAAATCGAGGGGGAGAGGGGGGCAGGGGGTGAGGCGTGGCGACAATCGTAATTCGCCCCAAACGGCGGATGCACCCGTAGGCGACGGGTCGGCAAATCCGTGGTATAGTCGCCTCCGCGCAAGCGACTGGTCCCTTCGTCTAGCGGTTAGGACGAAGCCCTCTCAAGGCTTAAACACGGGTTCGAGTCCCGTAGGGATCATTTTTGGCACCTAAACCGATTAACAAACCTCGCTTCATGAGGGACATCGGTTCCTTCGCCCAGCCCCGGGGCGTGATTTTCTCGATCTGACCTTCATCACCGACGGTGAGTTTTTCGAACAAGTGCCGCATGGCGTGGGCATCGCCTGTCCGCAGCACATCCCCCAGCGTGGTGATCGCCGCCATCGCCTTGTCCGCATGACACTCGGATTTCATAGGACGATCCTCCTTATTAAAGTTTTTGGCGATTTCTTTATTAACGCGCCGCGTTAGTAAAGAAATTTACGTTAGGAAGAACAGATGCAGAGAAGCGCAGCTTGCGAAATCGCCCCATAGCGCATACCCTACGCGAATGGGTCTCGAAACCAATACTGTCATGCTCGTTCGACCGAACGACACACTGCGCAAGCCGTATGCGACACCGCGACTCACAGACCACGGCGCTATCGTGGAGACGACCCAAGGGACCGGGCGGAGCGCGCTGGACGGGCCGATGCCGGGGCGTGCCGACAGTTTCGACGCCTAAAGGGCGGCATCTTGAATAACCGCCCCGCGCCGGGGGAGCCGCAGCGTCCGGCTCGCCGCCGCCTGACGCCGCCTGACGCGAGGTGAGCTGCGGTACCCGGCTTCTTAGAAGCCGGGTACGTTTCCTTCGTTTCGAAGGTGGCGGGCGCCGGATCATGACGGGCAAGACGCTCCCGACCGTCACGAAGGCGGTGACGAAGCTCGTCGAGAGCGGCATCGTGCGAGAAATCATCGGCCGTCGGCGCCGCCGCGTGTATGCCTACGCCGAATACCTGGCCGTGCTGAACGAAGGCGGCGAGGCGTTGTGACGCTTCGCACGACGAGACTACTTTTTTTCGATAATTCTGAGCACGCTCATTCGCCATACACTCTCGACTTACGCCATGATGCTCATCGGCGCGAAATTCGGGAGGAATCATGTGGAGAACGGAGTCAACAAGCTGGAAGGTGTATCAGGTCGTGCTGTTTCTGGTCGTTTGGGCCGGCTGGTTTCTGCTCAGTGACGCCATCGACAAGAAGTTCAGCCGTGAATCAGAACAAGGGCAGGCCTATCTGTATTTCATCCTTCCTGCGCTGCTCGTCTGGTGGCTGATGGCGAGGCATGGCCGGTCGGTGGTCATCTGGTTCGGGCTGCTCGTTTTGCTTCTGGCGTTCGTCGCTGGCTTGTTCATCGTGGGCGCGGTCGCAGTGTGGCTGATTAACAATGGCGTCGCTATCCTCATGATCCTTGCATTTCCGTTTTTGTTGCTCTGGATTTATCTGTTCAAAAAACTGCATGATCGCTTGATGGAACATGCACCATATTGGATGACCCGATCCTGGTAATCGAGGCATCGTCCCTCGCAGACGTGAGCTCACTTGTGTGGCGCCAGGCTGAAGCGCGCGTCGTCGCACGCGCAGCGCGATGCCTCGGTTTCTCCCAGCTTCGCCCGATTTCTCCATGTAAACTCCGATGCGCACCGGGCGAAACCTGCCGCATTCGTCCGCCGCAGCGCATCCATGACGACTCTGAATGAATCGACCGTCGAAAACATGGCCCTCGGCTGGTTCGCCGAACTGGGCTACGCGGCGGCTCACGGAGCCGACTGCATGCCCGACGGCGGCGAGCGCGCCGCCCTCACCGACGTGGTGCTCGAACGTCGGCTGCGCGCTGCCGTCGATCGCCTGAACCCGGCGCTGCCCGACAGCGCGCGCGAGGATGCGGTGCTCAAAGTGCTGCGCGGCGATGGCGCGTCGCTCGAACGCGGCAACCGCGCTTTTCACACGCTGCTGCGCGACGGTGTGCCCGTCGAGTTCGCCCGCCCGGGCGGCGGCATCGCCGGCGGCCTCGTGCGCCTGATCGACTTCGACGACGTCGACGCCAACGACTGGCTCGTGGTGCAGCAGTTCGTCGTGCGCCAGGGCGCGCAGAATCGCCGGCCCGACCTGCTGGTGTTCATTAATGGGCTGCCGCTGGCGCTGTTCGAGTTCAAGAACGCCGTCGATGAAAACGCCACGATCTGGGACGCCTTCGAGCAGCTTCGCACCTACAAGAACGAGCTGCCGGCGCTCCTGCGCTTCAACGAAGCGCTCGTCATCTCCGACGGCCTGAACGCACGCATCGGTTCGCTGACCGGCAGCCGCGAATGGTTCAAGGTCTGGCGCACGATCGAGGGCGAGGGCGAAGCGCCGAAGCACATGCTCGAGCTGGAAGTGCTGATTCGCGGCGTATTCGAGCGTTCGCGCTTCCTCGCGCTGCTGCAGCACTTCATCGCGTTCGACGAAGATGCCGACGGCGGCCGCGTCGTCAAGGTGCTGGCCGGCTACCACCAGTTCCACGCCGTCAACGCCGCCGTCGCCGAGACGGTGCGCGCCGCGGCGCTGCCGTCGTCGACCAACTCCGCCGTCGCCGAAGAGAAGGGCGCGTACTGGGCCGGCCGCATGCGCGAGGGCGTCCCCGGCGACCGGCGCGCCGGCGTGGTGTGGCACACGCAGGGCAGCGGCAAGAGCCTGTCGATGCTGTTCTACGCCGCGCGCATCGTGCGCCATCCGGCCATGCAGAACCCGACGCTGGTGGTGCTCACCGACCGCAACGACCTCGACGATCAGCTGTTCGGCCAGTTCCTGCGCTGCCACGATCTGCTGCGGCAGACGCCGGTTCAGGCGGCCAGCCGCGAACACCTGCGCGAACTGCTGCAGGTCGCCAGCGGCGGCGTGGTCTTCACCACGATTCAGAAATTCCTGCCCGAGCGCGGCGAACGTATGCCGGCGCTCAGCGCGCGCCGCAACGTCGTCGTCATCGCCGACGAGGCGCATCGCAGCCAGTACGACCTGATCGACGGCCTCGCCCGCCACATGCGCGACGCGCTGCCCGGCGCCACGTTCATCGGCTTCACCGGCACGCCCATCGAGAAGGCCGACGCCAACACGCGCGCGGTGTTCGGCGACTACATTTCGATCTACGACATCCAGCGCGCGGTGGCCGACCGCGCCACGGTGCCGATCTACTACGAGAATCGCATCGCGCGGCTCGGCCTCGACGAGGCGCGGCTGCCGGCCATCGACGAGGAATTCGACGCCCTCACCGAAAGCGAAGAGGAATCCAGCCGACAGAAGCTCAAGACGAAATGGGCGGCGGTCGAGGCGCTGGTCGGCGAGCCCAAGCGCGTGGCGCTCGTCGCGCAGGACATCGTGGCGCACTTCGAGCGACGGCTCGACGCGATCGACGGCAAAGCCATGGTGGTGTGCATGAGCCGGCGCATCGCGGTCGATTTATACGACGCCATCGTCGCGCTGCGGCCGCAGTGGGCCAGCGCGCCGGGCGACGACGTCGTCGACGAGCAGCGCCGCCACGTCGTCGTAAAGGTGGTGATGACCGGCAGCGCCGCCGACGGGCCGGAGTGGCAGCCGCACATCCGCAGCACCGATGCGCGCCGACAAATGGCCGTGCGCTTCAAGGATCCGAAGGACCCGTTCCGCATCGTGATCGTGCGCGATATGTGGCTGACTGGCTTCGACGCGCCGTGTCTGCACACGATGTACCTCGACAAGCCGATGCGCGGCCACGGGCTGATGCAGGCCATCGCGCGCGTCAACCGCGTCTTTCGCGACAAGCCCGGCGGCCTGATCGTCGACTACCTCGGACTCGCCGAGCAGCTGGCGCAGGCGCTGGCCGTCTACACCGAAAGCGGCGGGCGCGGCTCGCCCACGCGCGACGCCGCCGATGCTTTCGCGGTGCTGCAGGAGAAGCACGAAGTGCTGTGCGCGATGATGCAC
>JBIIIA010000052.1:0-13034 GCA_044235195.1 Thermoflexales bacterium | reverse complement strand
TCGCCTGCAGCGCGCCGGGGAGAAAGGCCACGTCCGCCAGCGTGCGCACGTATTCGGCGCGATTTTCGATCAGCACGCCGTCGCGATCCAGGAAGAGAGCGGGACGCATCGTGAAATGAAAACAGCCCGCGGCGCGCGAGGCGCTGCGGGCTGTGTCGTCGGCTGTGCAGCCGGTGCGCCTAGGCCACCGACTGAACGACGGCGCCGAAGGCGGCATCGTCGCGCGCGGCGATGTCGGCGAGCACCTTGCGGTCGAGCGCGATGCCGGCGCTCTTGAGCGCGTGCATCAGCTTGCTGTACGTCGTGCCGTGCATGCGCGCGGCGGCGTTGATGCGCTGAATCCAGAGCGCATGCAGCTCGCGGCGATGATTGCGGCGATCTTCCGTGGCGTACGCCAGCGCATGCAGACGAGCTTCGTGCGCCTTGCGGATGTGCTTGTGACGAGCGCCGAACTGACCCTTCGTCACCGCCAGGATGCGATTGTGGCGCCTGCGCGCCTTGACTCCACCTTTGACTCTTGCCATGTTCTATTTCTCCGACTAGCGGCTACTTGTTGGACATATAGGGCGCCAGTCGCTTGATGCGGCGGACGATGTTGTCGCCCTGCACTTCCGTCATCTCCATGAACAGCGCCTTGACGCGGCCCGGCTTCTTGCGACGGAAGTGGCTCTTGCCCTGATGCGTGCGCATCACCTTGCCACTGCCCGTGACCTTGAATCGCTTCGACGTCGCCTTGTGTGTCTTCAGCTTCGGCATGATTGCTTTTCCTCGTCTGATCCGCTGAAACGCCCGCCCTACGGCAGGCCGAACTGTTCGTCCGCCCGCTTCTGCGCGAGTTTTCCGCGGCTGATCTGCTTGCGTTCACGAGCTTTGGCTTCCGGCGTCGGGGCATACTGCGGAGCAGCCTGCGCATCGTCGTCGTCTTCCTCTTCCTCGTGTGCTTCGGCCTCTTCGGCCTCCTCATCGTAGCCGGCGGCCTTGTCGGCCTCCCGCTCGTCCGAGATGCGCTGCTGCGTCGCCCTCAGGTGCGCGTTCGCCAGCGTCGTCTGCGTCGGCGCCAGAATCAGCAGCATCGTGCGCCCTTCGATATTCGGCATCGTTTCCACGTATGCCAAATCGTCGGTGGCAGCGACGACCTTCTCCAGCATCCCTCGCGCCACGTGCAGATGCGCCATTTCGCGCCCCTTGAAACGCAGCGTCACTTTCACCTTGTTCCCCGACTCCAGGAAACGCCGCGCCGCGCGAATCTTGAAGCCCAGATGATGCTCGGTCGTCTTCGGGCGCAGCTGCACACCCTTGATGTCGATCGACTTCTGGCTCTTCTTCGCCGCGCGGTCCTTCTTTTCCTTCTCATACATGAACTTTCCATAGTCCATGATGCGACAGACCGGCGGGTTCGCCGTCGGCGCAACCTCGATCAGATCCATGTGCAGATTGCGAGCCAGGTCGAGTGCATCGCGTGTATCGAGCACTCCTTTGTTCTCGCCATCAGCCATAATGACGCGAACCGATGGTACGCGAATCTGATTGTTGATCCGGAACTCGGGTTGATGATTGTTATGCGGTCGTGGGTACGCGATTCTGACTTCCTCCTCCGCTTGCGGCGGACCTCTACCTTGTGACGAAACAAGAGTTGAAATTATATAGCGGTTTCCGTTTTTCGGCGTATCATCACCCTCTATGACCAGAATCCCTTTCGGCGGCCGCATTCTGATTCTCGGCTGCGGTTCGGTTTCGCGCTGTCTGCAGCCATTGGTGCTGCGACATTTCGATATGGATTTCAGCCGGTTGACGGTGATGGATTTCGAAGATCTGCGCCATCTGATCCCGGACACGCTGGCCGCCGGCGCGTCCTACGTGCAGGACTACGTCACGATCGGCAACTACGCGCAGCTGCTCGGCAAGTACCTCGGGCCGGGGGACATTCTGATCGACCTGGCGTGGAACATCGAAACGCTCGCGCTGATGCGCTGGTGCCATGACAACGACGTGAACTACATCAACACGTCGGTGGAGCTGTGGGACCCGTATTCCGGCGCCGGCGACCAGCACCCGATCGACCGCACGCTCTACGTGCGCCACATGGCGCTGCGCAAGCAGGCGGCCAAGTGGTCGAACGACTGGTCGACGTTCATCATCGAACATGGCGCGAATCCCGGCCTCGTCAGCCACTGGGTCAAAGTCGGCCTCGAGGACATCGCCAACGCCATCCTGCGCCGCCGCACCAGCCGCGAGCGCGAGGACATGCTCGAAAAGCTGCTCGACGAGGGCGACTATCCGCGCCTGGCAATGACGGCCGGCGTCAAGGTCATTCACATCTCGGAGCGCGACACGCAGATCAGCAGCCGCCCCAAGGAAGTGGGCGAATTCGTCAACACGTGGTCGGTCGAGGGCCTGCGCGAAGAGGGCATCGCCCCGGCGGAGATGGGCTGGGGCACGCACGAACGCCGCCTGCCGCGCGGCGCGCAGAAGCACAGCTACGGCCCGGGAAACCAGATCTGCCTGTCGCAGATGGGCATGAACACGCTGGTGCGCTCGTGGGTGCCCGGCGGCGACATCTTCGGCATGGTCGTCCGCCACGGCGAGGCGTTCAGCATCTCGGATCACCTCACCGTCTGGCGCGACGGCGAACCGGTCTATCGCCCGACGGTGCACTACGCCTACCTGCCCACCGACGCCGCCGTGGCCTCGCTGCTCGAGTTCAAGATGAACGGCTACACGCTGCAGCCGAAGGTGCGCATCATGAACGACGAAATCATCAGCGGCCGCGATGAGCTCGGCGTGCTCCTGCTCGGCCACGACCTGAACGCGTGGTGGATCGGCTCGCAGCTGGATATTCACGAAGCGCGTCGGCTGGTCCCGCACCAGAACGCCACCACGCTGCAGGTGGCCGCCTCGGTGCTCGGCGCGCTGTCGTGGATGATCCGCAACCCGCGCAAGGGCCTGTGCGTGCCGGACAACCTGCCGCACCGCGAGGTGCTCGCCGTCGCCGCGCCGTACCTCGGCCCGACGCCGTCGCTGCACACCGACTGGACGCCGCTCAAGAACTGGAACGATATGTTCGAACGCTTCGGCAAGCCCCGCCCGCACGACTCCGACGTGTGGCAGTTCGACACGTTCCTCGTCGAGTAGCGCCCGCCCGCATCGTCCGCCGTCCGTCGGCGCACCGACGGACGGCGGGCGGCGCGCTAGCGACGCACCACCTCGCCCAGCCGCGTCTCCTCCTGCTGACACAGCGCCCGCACCACGGCCGCCAGCGGCGGATGGCACTGCGTGCGCGTGTCGTTCAGCACGTCCAGCGCGAATTCGAAGCGCCCGAGCTCGCGCAGCACCTCGGCGCACAAAATGCGCTCGAAGTCGCCCTGCTCGCTCAGCATCTCGGCCAGCCGCTCCATGTTGTCCAGGCACGCCCCGGTCGCCGGCGGCAGTTCCCGCAGATGCACGCTGCGCACCGACGCTGCCACGTCGCAGCACCGAAACGCATCGTTGTGCCGCCGCCACGCGAACATGCGCAGCAACGATTCGCCGACCGCGACGCGCGCCACCTTCGACTGCAGCGCCGCATAGTAATGATGCTCCTCCGGCTCGAGCAGCGTCGGCGCCGAGTACCACACTTCCTCCCGCGCCGTGCGCGCCGGAATCGCCCACGATTCGTAGATGCGCACCGTCCGGGCGTCGTGCAGCCACTGCACATGGTCGCAGTTGCGGCATACGAACAACACCCGCACCGGATTCATCAACGGTCCCATCACCACGCCGTCCGTCCACACGCGGCTCGCATGGCCGCTTTGGGTCGCCACCGTGCGATACTGCGCCAGCGCCCCGCACCGCGAACACGCCACTACATGATTCGATCCCGGGATCATCGCGCTTCTCCTCCTTTTTTTCGTCGCCTCTCCCTGTCAACTCCACAACATTTCGAGCATATCAAAAAATCGCTACGAAATTTCGCACCTTTTTGCCGAGTGTTCGTAGAGGTGAGGCGTGAGCAAGCCGCCCCCAACGGCGGATGCACCCCCGCTACATCGAGGACGAAGGAGCGCCTATGTATAATCCGCCGCGTGTTCGCTTGGATCACCATTTCGCCGATTATTTCGGGTCGCGGCTTGATTACGCCGCCGACCCCGGATTCGTTGCGGAAAGGCTAGACGATTCAGCGAATAGTTCACGTGTGCAAACGCCTTCCCCGACGGGAAGGCGTTTTTTATTGCCTCGATTCTCTACACGACCCAGGACGACGCACCATGAGCATGACCTTCCTCTACGACACCACGCTGCGCGACGGCACCCAGGGTGAAGGGGTGAACTTCTCCGTCGACGACAAACTGCGCATCGCCCAGCGCCTCGACGCCTTCGGCATGCATTACATCGAGGGCGGCTGGCCGGGCTCCAACCCCAAAGACGCCGAGTTCTTCCAGCGCGCTGCCGACCTGCGCCTCCGCCATGCCCGCATCGCCGCCTTCGGCAGCACGCGCCGCGCCGACAGCCGCGTCGAGTCGGATCCGCAGATCCGCATGCTCCTCGATGCCCGCACGCCGGTCGTCACCATGGTCGCCAAAACCAGCCGCCTGCACGTCACGCACGTGCTGGAAACCGACCTCGAGGAAAACCTCGACATGATCGCCGACAGCGTCGCCTTCTGCAAAGCGAACGGGCGCGAAGTGATCCACGACGCCGAACATTTCTTCGACGGCTTCAAGCTCGACAAGGACTACGCCATCGCCACCCTGCGCGCCGCTCGCGACGCCGGCGCCGACTGGGTGGTGCTCTGCGACACCAACGGCGGCACCATGCCCTGGGAAATCGCCGACATCGTGCGCACCACGATCGCCGAGCTCGGCCCGCGCACCGGCCTGCGCTTCGGCATCCACACGCACAACGACGCCGGCCTCGCCGTCGCCAACGCGCTCGAAGCCGTCCGCGCCGGCTGCACGCAGGTGCAGGCCACCGTCAACGGCTACGGCGAACGCGTCGGCAACTGCAACATGATCGACAGCATCGCCAACCTGCGCCTCAAACTCGCCGACGACTGCGTCGACGACGCCCAGCTGCGCACTCTGACCGACCTGTCGCACTACGTCGCCGAAATGGCCAACCTCGCCCCGAACATTCGCGCCCCGTACGTCGGCCAGTCCGCCTTCGCTCACAAGGGCGGCATTCACGTCGCCGCCATCCTCAAACTCGAGGAAAGCTACCAGCACATCGACCCGACCCGCGTCGGCAACCAGAAGCGCGTGCTCGTCAGCGAGCTCAGCGGCCGCGGCAACATCGCCTTCAAGGCCCGCGAATTCGGCCTGGACCCGGACAAGGACGAGGTCAAGCTCGTGCTCGCCCAGATCAAGGAAATGGAAAATCAGGGCTTCTTCTTCGAAGGCGCCGACGCCAGCGTCGAGCTCATGCTGCGCCGCACGCAGCCCGGTTACACCCGCCCGTTCGAGCTGCTCGACTTCATGGTCGTCGTCGAGAATCGCCAGGGGCGCGGCCTGCTGGCCGAGGCCAACGTCAAGGTCAAAATCGGCGACGAAATTTCGCACACCGCCGCCGAGGGCGACGGCCCGGTCAACGCCCTCGACCGCGGCCTGCGCAAGGCGCTCCTCCCGCACTACCCGCAGCTCGCCCACGTGCGCCTGGCCGACTACAAAGTGCGCATTCTCGACGGCGATCAGGCCACCGCCGCCACCACCCGCGTCACCATCGACTCGCGCGACGACCAGCGCACCTGGACGACCGTCGGCGCCTCCACCAACATCGTCGACGCCTCGTGGCGCGCGCTCGCCGATTCGCTGGAATACGCGCTGCTGTAGCGAGGGGAGAGGGGGGGAGAGGGGAGAGGAGAGAGGAAAGAGGGAAGAGAAGTGAGAAACGAGTGCTATCGTGCAAGACTCTCACTTCTCTCTCCTCTCCCCTCTCTCCTCTCCCTTCTTTTCTTCGTCAGCCGTCCGTCGGCCGTCCGTCCCCCACCACCCACGCCCGAAACGCCGGCTGCAGCACGATCATCGCCAGCGCCGCGACGAGCAGGGCGATGCCGTTCACGCGGATGGCCGCCATCGGGCCGATCGCGTTGCCCATCCAGCCCACGACCAGCGCGCCGACCGGCTGCGCTCCGAACGACAGCATCTGCGACGCGCTCAGCAGCCGTGCTCGCATCTGCGACGGCGCCAGCAGCTGCGTCAATGCATTCACGCCCGCCAGCACCACCGGGATGCTCACGCTGTACATCATCACGCCGAGCACCACGCCGATGGCGTTCGTCATCAGCGACGTGACCACCAGCCACACCCCCGACCACACGAGCGCCAGCAGCAGCGCGAACCCAGCGCGCGCCACGCGCTGCACCTGTGGCGCCACCAGCAGCGCGCCGATCAGCGCCCCACCGCCGGATGCCGCCAGCAGGTAGCCCATCAACTGCGGCCCGCCCTTCAGCACGTCGTCGGCAATCGGCGCGCTCAGCGACAAGCTCGGGAACACGAACAGCACCACCATCAGGCTGCACAGCAGCAGATCGATGATGCGCGGGCTGCCGCGCAGGAAGCGCAGCGCTTCGGCGAAGTCGCTCAATGGGCTGCCGCCCGCCGGCCGCCGCACCTGCGTCGAGCGCACCAGCAGCAGGCTGATGATCACGGCGATGAAGCTCAGCCCGTTCAATCCGAACGCCAGCCCGGTGCCGACTGCCGCCACCACCCAGCCCGCCAGCGCCGGGCCGATCAGCCGCCCGATCTCGATCATCGTCACGTTCAGCGCCATCGATTTGCGGATCTCGCCCATCCCCGACAGATCGCCGATGAACGCCGACTGCGCCGGGAAGTTGAACGCCGCCGTCACGCCCAGCAGCCCCGCCAGCACGATGACCGGCCACACCGCACGCGATCCGGAGAGCGCCAGCCCC
Source organism: Thermoflexales bacterium (assembly GCA_044235195.1). GTDB lineage: Bacteria > Chloroflexota > Anaerolineae > J036 > Brachytrichaceae > CANJQH01. The sequence continues at coordinate 6,148 of JBIIIA010000052.1, read as the reverse complement.
GCCAGCGCGAACGCCAGCAGCATCTCGATCACCTGCGTGGTCAGCAGCAGCCTGCGCCGATCGACGCGATCGGCGATCGACCCGGTGAACGCGCCGAGCAGCAGCATCGGCACGAACGCCATCGCGCCGATCACGCCGATCCAGCGCGAGTCGCGCGTGATTTCCCAGACGTACCATTGCTGCGCCACCTGCTGCATGAAGGTGCCGATCAGCGACACCGCCTGCCCGGTGAGATACGTCCGATAGTTGCGGTTCCGAAGCGGAGAAAATGAATCCAATAGATTGCGTAGCATTGCTGCGCTAGTCTATGGCCGACCGCCCGTTCGCGCCTCGGCCGAATCCTTCATCACGACGTGACATTGGTCACATACCTGCGCCGCGCGCTGCCGACGAATCCAGTCTTCCTGTGCGCTGCCGTCGGTGGTGTGGCTGCTGTGACAGCCGACGCAGCCGGCGTACGCCGTCCCCTGCGCCGCCGCGATCGCGCGCCAGCGCGGCATCAGGCGATGGTAGTGATCGTCGAACGTCTCCCCTTCCAGCACCGGCGCGTGGCATTTGAGACAGTGGCCGTCACCCAGCGGGAATGTCGTCACGGACGGCTGGCGCGCCAGACCGGTGACCCACAGCGCAGCGTCGCGCGCGCCGAGCGTCATCGCCCCGAGCCGCCCGCGCACGCCTTCGTCGGAATGGCAGTCGATGCAGCGCACCGCCTCCGGCGCGCGCACGTGAGCCGAAGCCAGATCGACCGGCGCACCGAAGTGCGCCTCGGCGGCGCGCGCCACGTACGTCGATTCCGGCTGCGTATGGCACGACGCGCAGAACGCGTCTTGCTCCTCCAGGCGCGCCACGCCGAACAGGCCGAGGCCGACGACGACCACAGCTGCGCCGATCGCAGCCAGCGCCAGCACCCACCCGCGCGTTCGTTTCGCGTTCACGAGCCTCTTACTCAAAAGACGACCGACGACCGACTTCTGCTGACTGTCGTCCATCGTCTGTCGTCATCTGTCATTGGTCGTCCACCGTCCGCCGTCCGTCGTCCGCCGTCTTCTTTACAACGGCAGCCGATTCGCCGCCGTGCCGAAGATCGGCAGCAGCGCCGCACGACCGCGCGCGGCGTTGATCAGGCCGCCCACCAATGCCACCACGGCGAACACCACCGCAGCGATCACCAGCGCGAACAGCAGGTTGGCCACGACGAATCCGTACGGAATCAGGGCCACGGCCGCGAAGCTGATCACCGCCCAGCCCAGCCAGACGGCCGCGAGAAAGCCGACCAGCCCCACCGACTGACGCAGATGAAAACGCACGAAGGCGTTGCCGCGGCTGATCAACGGGGCTGCGACCCAACCGATCACCGGGATGTATCCGATCGCTGCTGCGATGCACGCTTTGTAGTTCATAGTCACCCCGCAATTCCCTTCAGCTGCAGCTCCTCGGCGAAGTGACAGCTCACGTAATGCCCCGGCGAAACCTGCCGCAGCTCCGGCACGCGCTGGCTGCATTCCGGCCGCGCGTACGCGCAGCGCGTGTGGAACACGCACCCCGACGGCGGCCGCGCCGGGCTCGGCACTTCTCCCTGCAGCTTGATGCGCTCGACGACCACGTCCGGGTTCGCCGGCGGGATCGACGACAGCAGCGCCTCGGTGTACGGATGCTGCGGATCGTTCAGCAGCTGCTCCGTGTCCGCCAGCTCCACGATGCGGCCGACATACATCACCGCGATGCGATCGGAGATGTGCTCGACCACCGAGAGGTCGTGCGCGACGAAGATGATCGTCAAGCCGAGCTTCTGCTGCAGCTCCTGCAGCAGGTTCAACACCTGCGCCTGCACCGACACGTCGAGCGCCGACACCGGCTCGTCCGCCACGATCATGCGCGGATTCAGCGACAGCGTGCGCGCCAGGCCGATGCGCTGGCGCTGGCCGCCCGAAAATTCGTGCGGGTAGCGCCGCATGTACGCCGGATCGAGGCCGACTGCGCGCATCAGCTCCGCCACGCGCGCCTCCGCTTCCTTGCCCTTCGCCACGCCGTGAATCTCCAGCGGCTCACCGATCAGCTCGCCCACCGTCAGTCGTGGGTTCAGCGAACTGAACGGGTCCTGGAAGATCATGCGCATTTCCTGGCGCAGCGGCTTCATCTCCGACTGGCTGATCTTGGCGATGTCGACCCACTCCCCCGCCTTGCTGCGATAGCGGATCTCGCCCGACGTCGGATCGTACAGGCGCAGCAGCGTGCGCCCCACCGTGGTCTTGCCGCAGCCGCTTTCGCCGACCAGGCCGAGCACCTCTTTTTCGCGCAGTTGAAAGCTCACGCCGTCGACTGCCTTGACTTGCCCGACGACGCGCTGGAGCAATCCCTGACGAATCGGGAAGTGCATCTTGAGGTCGCGAACCTCGAGCAGGATGTTGGGGTCTTGGTCGTTCATGCTACGGTTTGATCTCCTCCGTCGATTCGTACATCAGGATGTCCGGGTCGGTCCATCCCTTCTGCTGCGCCAGCGCCTGAAATGCCCGGCGATAGTTCAAACGCACGCTCCACTGCACGCCGGCGCGGTCCGCCGGCAGCGTGAATGCGTAATTCGATGTGTTCTTCACGAACGGGAACAGCCGCGTGTCTTCGAGCACGGTCGTCTGGCGCCAGAACGCCGCCGTCGGCGCCTCGCCCGTCCAATTGTCCTTCAGGATGCGCGCGAACGCCCGGCCGGGTTTGCCGGCCTGATCGCCCGTCCACTCCGGCAGCGTCGGCCCTTCGCGCAGTTCCAGCAGCCGGCCGGCGGCGTCGCGCGCCTCGACGACCAGCATCACCGAACGCATCGGCGCGTCCGTCGGCACGGCGTGGCCGGTGTTGTCGTTCAGCACCTCGACGTTCACCCGCAGCACGTCGCCGTCGACGACCGCCGTCGGCGTCACCGCCACCGCGTCCCACATCAGCGCGCGGCTGGTGGACGGGCCGAGCATGGTGTGGTCGTGATACGCCACGTAGTCGCGCGCCACGCCGCCGCGTTCCGGCAGCACCGAATACTGCGTGTCCTTGCGCACCATGTGGCAGTCCTGGCAGGTTCTGCCGGTGACCGGGTCCGAGTACGGGCTGTCTTTCCACTCACCGTACGAGTTGTAGATCACCGTGCCGCCGGTCATCTTCATGTTGCTGACGACGCCGCCGAACACGCCGAAGTGACACGAGGCGCAGAACTGCGATTCCTTCAGGAACGGCTCGTAGCTCACCTCGCGCGAGGAGTCGATCAGCGTGCCGAGGAACTGCTTCTCCCCGTTCGGCGGACGACGCATGTCCAGCGACATCACGCCGGGTTGATCGGCCGGCGGCAGCCCGGTCTGCGGGTCGATCATCGAGCCGGCAATCACGTGGCAGAACTCGCAGGCCACACCTTCTTCGCCGATCCCGATGATGCCGACCGGCAAAATGCCGCCGATTTCGTAGCCCTGCGTCGCCGCCTTGTCCGCGGTCAGCGGCGTATGGCAGCCGGACCAGGCGCAGGTGTTGTTGTTGTCGACGTGCGCGGCCACGGGGGTGTGGCACGCCGCGCACGTCCCGGCGTGCTCCGGGTTGTCGAGCCGGAAGCCCGGGCCGTAGTGCGGCAGCGCCGGATCCGGCGGCAGCGCCACGCCATCCTTGACGAACTGCGTCGGCTGGCCCTTGCGCCCCTGCACGTCGGTGCCGCGGAACATCGTGATGAAGCGCGGATTGACGGCCGACTGGCTGTGCGGATCCTGCTGCCATTCCTTGTATTCGCGATGACACAGCCCGCAGCTCGCCGAGCCGGACACGCCCTCGGCGGCGAACCACGTGTATTCGTGGTTGTCGCGGTCGAACAGCGGCCGCAGCTTCAGCTCGAGCGCCGCCGCCGCCGCGCCGGGCGCCACCACCGTCCACGCGATGAAATGATCCTGCGCCCACGCGGTCACGGTGACCGCCTGCGACGTGCCGAGGCCGGCACCGTGCAGCGTGAAGCGCCCGTCGGCGTCGGTGCGCGCCTGCGTCGGCGTGCCCTGCAGCTGCACGACGACGTCGGCGGCCGGTCCGGCCGCGGTGAGCACCCGCCCGGTCAGCGTTGTCGGCGTGCGGCCGCGATCGCCGAACTGCGTGCAGGCGGCCAGCACCAGCGCCGCCGCCCCGCCGCACGTCGCCGCCACGACGCCGAACGTCAGTCGGCGGAGGAGACCATCGAGAGTGCCGCTCACGCAGTGCTCCCGTATTCGTCAGCGCGAAGCGTAGGGATCCGCAGCGTCGCGCAGGCCGTCGCCGAGGAAGTTGAACCCGAGCACCGCGAGCAAGATGAACGCGATCGGCGTCATGATCCACGTCTGCTGGCTGAGCGTCTGCAGGTTCTGCGCGTTGCGCGTCAGCAAGCCCCAGCTCGTCAGCGGTTCCTGAATGCCGATGCCCAGGAAGCTCAGGAACGATTCCGCCAGGATCACGCCCGGAATCGTCAACGTCAGGACGACCAGCACGTGGCTGAGCGTATTCGGGTAGAGATGCTTGAAGATGATGCGCGCGTCGGACGCGCCCATCTCCTTGGCCGCCAGGATGAAATCGGTCTGCCGCAGCGACAGCACTTTGCCGCGCACCTCGCGCGCCAGCGTCGTCCACGACAGCAGCGCGAAGATGAACGACATGATGATGAACACCACGAACGAGTCGGCGGTCTTGGGGACGATCGAGGCCAGCGCCATCCACAACGGCAGCTGCGGGAAGGCGTTGACGAATTCCACGAACCGCTGCATCCAGTCGTCGAAGCGGCCGCCGTAGTAGCCGGACATCACGCCCAGCACCGAACCGATGGCGATGCTGACGATCGTGCCGAACAGGCTCATGCTCAGCGACACGCGGCCGGCCTGCGCCGCCTTGCCCCACAGGTCGCGGCCGAGCTTGTCCGTGCCGAGCACGAACAGCGTTCCGCCCTGTTCGACGTCGTAGAGGTGCAGGTTCATCGGAATGATCCCGAGCAGCTTGTACTCCCACGAGCTCACGAAGAACTGCACGTAGTACTTCTTCTGCGTGTTCTCCACCCAGATCGGCTGAAACGTCTTCGGGTCGAGCGTCGTCTCGAACGCATACACGAACGGCCGCGGCGAGAAATTGCCCGCCTCATCGACGAAATGCACCTGCTGCGGCGGCACGAAGGCGAATTTCAAATTGTCGCGGTCGATCGACGTCGGCGAGAAGAAATCGGCGAACACCGCCAGCGTGATCAGCACCGTCACGATCAGCGCGCCGATGATCGAGATCGGGTTGCGGCGAAAACGTCGCCAGACCAGCTGCGTGTAGCTCTCGGTGTTCGACGTCTGCAGCAGCTTCGCCTGCAGAGCATCCATGGAAAGTTCGGTGTCCATTGTTGTCGTGCCTCTGCAGAATTTCTACGCATACCGGATGCGCGGATCGAGCACAGCCAGCAGCAGGTCGGAGATCAGGTTGCCCACGACGATGAGGACGCCGTAAATCAGCAGGCAGCAGCCGGCGATGTAAATATCCTGACCGACGAGCGAATTGTAGAAGAGCGGTCCGAGCGTCGGCAGGTTCAGCACGATGGCGGCTTCGAGTTCGCCCTGCATCATGTACGGCAGCACGGTGCCCTGGTAGGCCACGATCGGATGCAGCGCGTTCGGCACCGCGTGCTTGGAGAGCACTTCGCCCTCCTTCAAGCCCTTCGAGCGCGCGGTCGTGACGTACTGCGCATTCAGCACGTCCAGCAGATTGCCGCGCATCACGCGCATGTTGCGCGCCACGCCACCCAGCCCGGCGATCACCAGCACCGGCCAGATGTTCTTGAACATGTCCAGCACCTTGGCCAGGCTCCACGGCTCCAGCGTGTACTGCGGGGAGAAGAAGCCGGTGATGCTCGATCCCTTGAACACGAACACGATCACGTACATGATCACCAGCGCGATCGCGAAGCGCGGCACCGACGTGAACACGAACGCGACGATGCCCGATAAGTTGTCGAACCATCCATATTTTCTCGGCGCGACGAAGACGCCTAAGCCGATGCCCACCACCGTCGAAATGGCATGACATAGCAGGGCTAAGAAGATCGTCTTCGGCATGCGCTCGGCGATCAGCTCTCCTACGTCACGACGATAGGCGAACGAATAACCGAATTTGCCTTCGGTGACCATGCCCTTGACCCACG
>JBIIIA010000326.1:0-4084 GCA_044235195.1 Thermoflexales bacterium | reverse complement strand
TGGCCTCGACGCAGCGCTCGGCCTGCGCCGGCGCGCCGAGCAGTTCGGCCACGCGCGCGAAGCCGCGCGGATTCGCCGGCAGCAGATATTCCACCACGTACGGCAGCAGCAGCCCGGTGCCCAGCCCGTGCGACGTGTGCGTGATCGCGCCGACGGGGTACTGCAGCGCGTGCACCGCACCGAGGCCGGCGCTCGAAAATGCCATGCCCGCCAACAGCGCCGCCAGGTGCATGCCCTCGCGCGCGTCCATGTCTGCCGGCGTGTACACCGCGCGGCGCAGGTGTTCACCCGCCAGCTGAATCGCGCGCTCGGCCAGCGCGTCGGTCAGCGGCGAACGGCCGGTGAACTGCGGCCGCAGTCCCTCCGGCACGACCAGCGCGCCGGGCGTCACGACCGTCAACGCTTCGACCGCGTGCACGAGCGCGTCCATGCCGCTCTCGGCCGTCACGCGTGGCGGGCAGCTGCGCGTGAGCAGCGGATCGACGACGGCGAGCTGCGGCCGCACATGCGTCGACGCCACGCCGAGTTTCAGCCCGCGCGCAACGTGCTCGATGACGGCCACGGCCGTCACTTCGGAGCCGGTGCCGGCCGTGGTCGGCACGGCGATCACCGGCAGCGTCGGGCCGGGAATTTTGTCCTCGCCGAAATAATCGGCGCAGACGCCGCCGTGCGTGTAGACAGCCGCGGCGACCTTCGCCACATCCATGTTGCTGCCGCCGCCGAGCGCCACGAGCACATCGGGCCGCACGTCGCGCGCCATCTGCGCCGCGGCGTCGACGATGACGTCGCTCGGCTCGGGCGCACCACCGGCGAACACGTCGACGCGCAGGCCGGCGCCTTCCAGGCTGTGCTGCACCGTGGCGGCGAGTCCGGCCTCGATCAGGCGCGCGTCGGTGATGAGCAGCGCTTTTCGAAAGCCGCGCAGCGCCGCCTCGGCCCCGATCTGCGCCGCCGCGCCGCGGCCGAACAGAATTTCGTCGGATGTGCTGAATCTCCACGTGGTTGGCATGGGCTGAATTAAAGCGCATCCGGCGGTCAGCGGTCGTCCGTCGTCTGCCGTCTGCCGCCGGCCGCCATAGAATTCACCGCTGTATGAAAATCACCGCCGTCAAAACCGTCGTCGTCAATGCGCAGATGCGCAACTGGATCTTCGTCAAGGTCGAGACCGATCAGGCCGGCCTGTTCGGCTGGGGCGAGGCATCGCTCGAATGGAAGACGCGCGCAGTGGTCGGCGCGGTCGAGGACTTCGCGCCGTTCCTGATCGGCGAAGATCCGGAGCGCATCGAATTCCTCGTGCAGAAGATGTACCGCCAGAGCTTCTGGCGCGTCGGTGCGATCGGCATGTCGGCCATCAGCGGCATCGAGCAGGCGCTGTGGGACATCCACGGCAAGGCGCTCGGGCGGCCGGTGTATCAGCTGCTCGGCGGGCGCGTGCGCGACCGCGTGCGCATGTACACGCACCTCGGCGGCGGCGACATGAAGGCGGTCTACGAAACGCAGCGCGCGGCCGACGCGCAGAAGTTCGTCGACCTGGCGCTCGAAGTGGTATCGCGCGGCTACACCGCGGTGAAGGTGCTGATCACGCCGCCGACGGAATCGTTGAACTCGATCGAGTCGTACCGCTATGCGTCGCGCACCATGGAGGCGCTGCGCACGGCGCTCGGCGACTCGATCGACATCATGATCGACTGCCACGGCCGCCACAGCGTGGCGAACGCGATCGAGTTCTGCCGCGTGCTGGCGCCGTACAAGCCGTACTTCATCGAAGAGCCGGTGCCGCCGGAGAACGTCGATGCGCTGCTCGAAGTGCGTCGCTCGTCGCCGGTTCCCATCGCCACCGGCGAGCGACTGGTCTCGCGCTACGAATTCCGCACGCTGCTGGAAAAGCAGGCCTGCGCGGTGATTCAGCCCGATCTGTGCCACTGCGGCGGCCTGTGGGAAGCGAAGAAAATCGCTGCGATGGCCGACACGTACTACATGGGCGTGGCGCCGCACAATCCGCTCGGCCCGGTCGCCAACGCCGCGGCGCTGCACTTCGCACTGAGCACGCCGAATTTCCTGATTCAGGAGGACATGCTCACCGACGTGCCGTGGCGCTGGGAAGTGGTGCAGCACTCGCTGAAAACCGAGAATGGCTACTGGCTGCCGACCGACGCGCCCGGCCTCGGCATCGAGGTGAACGAAGAGGCCGCGCGCAAATACCCGTTCCAGCAGGAAGTGGTGCACGCGCTCAGTATTCGCGCGCACGACAACGCGATTTTGGATTGGTAGGGGGAAATGCTCGAGGTCATCACGCTCTCTCCGGAAGACGCACTCGCGGCCGAGGCAGGCGGCGCGACGCGGCTGGAGGTGACCTGCGACATCGAGCAGGACGGGCTGACGCCGCCGCTCGCGCTGGTGCAAGCGATCATCGCGCGCGTGCACATCCCGGTGCGCGCGATGCTGCGGCCGCGCAATTCGTTCGCAATCGAGGATGCGCGCGAGCTCGAATTGATCTGTGCGCAGGCGCGCGCGCTCGCGGCGCTGCCGATCGACGGACTGGTGCTCGGCTGGCTGCGCGACGGAGCCGTCGATCTGCCGGCGCTGCGCGCGGTCGCCGCCGCGGCGCCGCACGTGCGCTTCACATTTCACCGTGCCGTCGAGCACGTCGCCGACATCGACGCCGCACTCGACGCGCTGCGATCGATTCCGCAGGTCGATACGATCCTGCACAGCGGAGGCGCAACGCAGTCGCCGGATGCGCGCGTCGCCGTACTCCGCGATCTATACACGTGCTGTGCCGCACACAACATCACTCTGCTGGCCGGCGGCGGCATGAACGCCGCGCTCATCACGCGCCTGCGCCGCGAAACGCCCGTGCGCGCCTTTCACGTCGGGCGCAGCGCGCGGCGCGGCGGCGTGCAGCAGGAGTTGGTGCGGCGACTGTGGGAAGTAAATAGTGATAGTGAATAGTTGATAGTGAGCTGTCACTATCACTATTCACTAACTGCTATCACTTTCTTCACACGCCCCCGAACGCCTGAAACCCGCCGTCGACGGGGATCGTCACGCCGGTGAGAAAGCGCGACGCTTCGGAGGCGAGGAAGACCACCGTGCCGCCGAGGTCGTCGGGCTGGCCGAGGCGGCCCATCGGGGTGCCGCGAATCATCGTCTTGGCGCGATCGTTCAATTCGCCGGTGGCCGGGTCGGTCAGCAGCGCACGGTTCTGCTCGGCGAGGAAAAAGCCGGGCGCGACCGCATTGACGCGGATCTTCGGCGAGTAGTGCTGCGCCATGTGCACCGCCAGCCATTCGGTGAAGTTCTTCACCGCCGCCTTGCCAGAGGAATACGCCACGTTGCGCGTGACGGGCTTGTAGCTGGACATCGACGCGATGTTGATGATCACGCCCTCACTGCGCGCGACGAACTGCTTCGCCACGGCCAGACACGGCACGACGGTGCCCATCCAGTTCTGATCCATCACCGCACGCATGGCTTCGAGATCGAGGTCGAACACGGTGCGCGCCGGGCCGGTCATGGCCTTCGCATCGGTGCCGCCGGCGGCGTTCAACAGAATATGCACGTCGCCCGCCTGCGCCAGCGCCGCCTCGAAGGCCGCGGCGTCCGTGGTGTCCGCCTGCACGTACGCAGCGTCGGCGCCGTTCGCCTTCATGCGATCGACCGCCGCCTGCAGCAGCGCCTCGCGCCGCCCGCACACGATGATGCGCGCGCCGTGCGCCGCCAACGCATCCGCCATCGCGCCGCCCAGCACGCCGCCGCCGCCCGTGATCAATGCCGTCTTGCCCGTGAGATCGAAGAGTGTGCTCATCGTGCGCAAGCATGCCGACGATGCGCAGGATTGTCAAGCGCAGAAAGACCTCAGACGGCCGACTGCAGACCGCTGGCCGTCGTCGGCAGTCAGCGGTCGGCGGTCATCCTCCTCCACACCGTCTGCACGAAGCCGCAGCGCACATGCGTGGAGACATGCTCCAGCAGCACGTCGGACGACGTCGCGCCGAACAGGCGCCGGCCGTCGCCGATGAGGATCGGCAGCGTGGTGATGGTGAACTCATCGATCAAGCTATCAGTGAGAAAACTCTGCACG
>JBIIIA010000327.1:0-4084 GCA_044235195.1 Thermoflexales bacterium | reverse complement strand
CCTCAGCGACGCGGCGGATATGCGCGCGCCGGTGACGCGCGCGCAGCAGACGCTCGCCGCCGCTGCGGCGGGCATCGAGGTGGACGAGCTGCGCGCCGAGCTGTGCGCCGTCGAAACCGTGTGTGATCTTGCGGAAGGCAACATGGATGCGGCGCACCGCACGCTGCAGCGCGCGGCGCAGATTCCGCACGCGCCGGTCGGCCTGGCAGCCGGGTATCTGCATTTCTGGAACAGCTTCGTGTCCGTCGACCCATCGGATCCGGATCGGCGCATGCAGATGAACTTGTTCAGCGAACGGATTTTTCAATCCATCGGCTTCGACTACGGCTGCATCGAAACGTCCACGGCTCGCGGCTTGATCAAGCGCCTGTGCGGCGACATGCAGGGTGCGCTGGCGAGTCTGCAGCATGCGGCCAGCGTGATTCATCGATCCGGCTGGGGGCACAGCCTGAGCAGCTTCGATTGTCATTATTCGTGCGCCGAAGCGCTATATGAAATGAATCGGATCGTCGAGGCGCGCGAGGCGCTGCAGCATGCCATCCATGCCAATCGGTTCAACGACAGCGCGCCGGCGACGGTGCATCTGGCGCGTCTGCTCCTCGAGCTGTGCGACGGGGCCGATTCGGATTCCGGCTTCGTTCCGATGGACGACGACGTCGTGTGGGCCGAGATCGTCGCCACGATCAACCCGACCATCGTGGCGCACGTCGGCTGGCTGCGCATTCGGCGTGATCTGTGCGCCGGGCGGACGGCGCGCTGCTGGCACACGGTGGAGACTATGCACGTGCTGCCCGCCGATCTGCGCCCGGAGATGCCGGATCTGCTGTGGATCGCCGTGCTGACAGGGGCGCTGGCGCATCGCCGGCAGCTGCCACTGCTCGGGCGCCTGCTGGCGGAGTTTCGTCGGCGCATGGAGGACATTCGCAATCACTGGATGCTGCTGCGCGTGCGGGCGATGCAGGTCGTGCATCATCTGCTCGTCGACGACGCGGCGGCCGCCGAGGCGGAGCTGCATGCGCTGCTGCCGCGCATCGAGGAGAGCGGCATGCTGCGGGTGGTGCTGGACTGGCCGCAGCTCGAGCCGCTGCTGGCACGCAGCCGGTCGCCGTTCGCGCAGCGGCTGCGTGGGATGTTCAAGCATGCCGCTGCCGAGGCGATTCCCTTTGGACTGAGCGCCCAGGAATTTCGAATCCTGCAGCATCTCGTCGAAGATCTTCCTACGGCGGCGATCGCCGAGAAAATGTTCGTCGAGACGACCACGCTGCGGCGATACATGACGCGGATGTATCGCAAGATGGGCGTGCACAGCCGAGCGGAGGCGGTGCAGGCGGCGCGGGCGGCGGGCGTGAGGGGGGTAGGGGGGAGGGGGTAGGGATTAGGGGCAGAGAGATCCCTCCGCACAATACGCCTCACCCCCTACCCCCTCTCCCCCTCGATTTCGCTTACGTTTTTGTCGAGCAAATAACTGATAAGCGCGCGAAATCTCGGCGAAGAGGGGGCGCGTGGCGGGAATTTCCCCCTCTTCGCCGAGATTTCGCGTCGCCGGCAAGAGCGTTGCTCGATCAGAGCCGAAGCGAAATTGAGGGGGAGAGGGGGGCAGGGGGTGAGGCGTAGGCGACGAGACAGGAGAAATCTGATCGGCGGGATCTTTCTGCCTGTTGGTCGCCGCCAGCCCGGGACATTGCCCGAGCTGGCGAGACGTTCCTGCAACGCGCAAGCGCCGGAGGCGCGACGCTCCCCCAGCCCGGGCGTACTAAGGCCGCCCGATGCGCGGGAAGTAGTTCCTGCGCAGCAGCGCCGTCGTCAGCGCGTAGGTGCCGAGCCGTTTCGTCGGCGCGGTCACCAGGCCGGTCGCCGGGTCGTAGGTTTGGTTCGGGACCACGGACCACCGACCGCCGTCGGTCCATTCATACAGCCACGGCCGCTGGCCGGCGGGCACCTTGGATGTGTCGACGGGCAGTGCCATCGTCAGCGGGTTCGTCAGCGTGGGCACGGAGCGGCCGGCGATGCCGACGGCGACCTTGAAGAACGAGAGCGGCACGTCGCCGGGCAGCTCGGCGGGTGCGTCGACCGGGGCATAGGTGATCACCAGGGATTGGGCGACGTCAGCGGCGTCCGGCCGCAGGCTGGCGCCCTGCGGGGGCACGGTGATGGTGACGCCGCTGGTCGTCGTCAGCACGGCGCCGGTGGACGTGCTGCCGGACGCGCTGGTCGGCCCTTCGAAGTTGTACGACTTGGTGAAGGTCATGACTGCGCCGCCGGCCTTGACGAGCACGACGTCGACGGTGGTGCCGGCGACGGCCACGCTCTGCTTCATGGTGAACTCGACACGGCGGTCGTTGCGCACCACGTGGAACATTTTGACGCCCTTGACGAACACGCCGGTGGCGCCGGTGAAGCCGCTGCCGGTCGGGCCGATGATGAACACTGTCGAGGTGGTGACGGCGCCGTGGCTGGGCGAGACGAACGCGTCGAAGCTCGAGGGCGTCGACGTCGGCGTCGGGCCGCCCGGCGTCGGCGTGGGGCCGCCCGGCGTCGGCGTGCGGGTGGGCGTCGGCGTGGGGCCGCCCGGCGTCGGCGTGCGCGTCGGCGTGGGCGTGGGGCCGCCCGGCGTCGGCGTCGGCGTCGGCGTCGGCACGGGGTTGTTCGTGAAGTTCGCCGTGAGCGGCGTACCGGCGCTGACCGCGCTGATCGTCACGGCGTAGCTGCCGACGGTGTTGTTGGCGGCCAGCGTGGTGGTCACGCGGCCGGTCGCGTCGGCGACGCCGGTGACGACGGCGCGCGGCGCGATGCCGGCGCCGCTGTTCGGCGCGGTCAGCGTGATCAGGCCGCCGGGGCCGACCGGTTCGCTGTTGGCGCTGGTGTAGGCCACCACGAGCGGGGCGGCGAAGTTCGTGCCGATCGTGGTCGTCTGCGGCGAGCCGGAGACGATGCTCAGCCCGAAGCCGCGCGATTCGAAGGCGCCGATGTCGCAGGTTCCGACGCGCGAAACGCCGCGCTGGTCCGTCGCCGGGCAGTCGGCGGCGGAGGCGGCGTCGAGCGCCGGCGAGCCGGGCAGCAGCGGAACGGTGGACAGTGCGCCGCCGTAGTTGCCGAGCGTGCCGAGGCCGATAGATGTCACCGTGCGCAAGCCGCAGTCGGCGTCGGTGGCGATGCTGCTGGTGTTCTGCACCGCGCCGATGCCGGCCTCAGCGGCGCAGACGTCGGCGGCCGGGCCGGCGAGGATCGTGTTGACGAGTTGGATCGGCCCGGCGGTGTTACTGTAGTACACGCCGGCCGCGGTGGGTGCGGAGTTGGAGAAGACGGTGACGTTGACGAGGCGCGCGGTGCCGGCGAGGACGAGGCCGCCGCCGGTGCTGGAGGCGGCGTTGCCGGCGATGGTGGCGTTCGTGACGGTGAACCTGCCGAGGCTGGCGATGGCGCCGCCGTTTGCGGCAGCGTTGCCCTGGAACGTCGCGTCGGAGAGGATGACGGCGTTGTCGCCGGCTTCCACGTGGATGGCGCCGCCGAGGCCGCCGGCGGTGTTGCCTGTGAACGTGACGTCGTCGGTGACGGTGAAGACGCTGTCTTGGGCGACGGCAAAGGCGCCGCCGTTCCCTGTCGCGTGGTTGTTGATGAACGAGCTGCGCTGGATGGTTATGAGCTCACCCTCTGGGTAGAGCGCTCCTCCATCTAATGCGCTGCTGTTGTTCATGAAGAGCACATCGCTGAAGACGCCGCCGGCGTAGGCCACGTAGCTGACGCCGCCATAACTATTGGCCGTATTCGACAGCATGTCCGTCGATTCGATGTAGAACACACTCCCGTCCATGTAAAACCCACCGCCGACATTTCCGGCATCGTTGTTTGCGATCGTCGAGTGCGTCACCGTGAGCAACGTGCTAGAGCTATCGAACCCGCCGCCGTCGCCTCCGGCAACGTTGTCATGAATTTGCACATGATCGAGAGTCGTGGAATTACCGGATGCGTCGAACCCGCCGCCGTGCATTGCTGTGTTCGACGACACTTCGGTGTACGACATGGCGAGATCGCCCGACGCATAAAATCCACCGCCGTTGTAGGGCCCTGTGACTGTGTTGGTGGC
>JBIIIA010000324.1:0-4118 GCA_044235195.1 Thermoflexales bacterium | reverse complement strand
CCATCGCTCTGGTGCTGACGAGACGGCCGCAGAACCTGCGCATGTGGATCATGTTCCGGCTCGGCCTGCACAGCGCACGCGGCCGATTGATGTACAGGGCGATGCTGCGCGTCTACGAAATGCTGCTCTGCCGCGACCGCGTCGCGCTGCTGAGCGACAGCGAGAAAGTAGCGCGCAACAATGAGACGATGCTGGGCCGTCCACTTTACGTGCTGCCGATTCCGCACACGGCGGTGCCGAGTTCGGCGGACATCGACGCAGCGCAGGCGCTGCGTCGCGCGCTCGCTCCGGGCGCAATCGTGTGCTGGTGGCCTGGCCAGCCTGCCGCAGAAAAAGGGCTCGACGTGATCCGCCGCATCGCCGCATCGGAGGCGGCGGGCGCCGAACGGATTCAACTCGTCATCGCCGAAGCCGCAGACGTGAAACACATCGGACGCACGCAGGTGCGACGCGTGGCGAGTGCGCTTCCACATGCCGAGTACGCCGCGTGGATGGCCGCCGCCGATGTCATCCTGCTGCCGTACGACCCAGTGGCCTACTCCGAACGCACCTCCGGCATCTTCACCGAAGCCGTCGCCGCCGGTCGCATGCCTCTCGTCAGCGAGGGCACGTGGATGGCGGACGAGCTGCTCCGCCACGGCCTGCCCGAGTTCATCGTCGACTGGGCACGCCCGGATCTGCTCGAACACATCCTCGATATGGCGCGCGACGAACGGGCATGGGCGCGCATCCGCCAGTTCGGAGAAACGTACCGCAGCTATCACTGCGAACGCAATTTCGCGGTCGAGCTCGATGCTCTCGTGCGAAGAAAACCGCTGCGCTGACAATACTCGCCATGGCTACTCCGAAATTCGTTTCTTTAATGTACGCCGACGACATCGAAGGGGGACATTATTTCGCGTACAACCAGGCGCTGCAGCGGGGAGTCGAGCACAACGGATGGCAATTTCGCGCATGGACAAATGCATCGAAGCGGCTCAGCACGTTACCGGACGGATGGTCCTATTCACTCGGCCACAGGACAACACGCTCCGGACCATTTAGACGAATCCTCTCTTTTTTCGATCTCGTTGCAACGCAGCGAAAACGTCTTGTCGAGCTGCTGCGAACCACCGATAGTCCGATCGTTCTTTTCTCGGAATGGTTCCAAGAATTTCACCTCGCAAGCCTCGTCCTCACGCTGCTTACCTGCCGGCTACAGAAGCGCGTTCAACTATGGGTGCATTTTCACTTTCCGTTCCATCGAGGGGGCAGGATGCAGAAGCTTCTTCTCGAGATCGCAGAAAACAGGCTCGGAAAAAGCGCCGTCCAACGCTTCAGCATCAACACGATACTGACGAAACAGTTGTCGCATTTCTTCAGACGACCGGTGCATCTCCTGCCGATGCCTCTGCTCGACGACTGGTCGGCGATGGAGAATCATCGACAGCTGAACGACAACAAAATCACCTTGCTTTGGCCGGGCAGGTCACGCATAGACAAAGGTCGAAGCGTAATGCAAACACTTACCGGTATGCGGACACCGCTCGCCGCCAATTTCATCTTCGTCGTCGGCAACGCAAAATTCATGCCGACCACCGGCTCCGCCCAGATTCAATCGATGGGAACCCAACTCCCTCGCCGAAAATATCTACGCTGGTTCGAATCAGCGGACGCCGTCATCCTCCCGTACGGCTCGGCCGAGTACAAAGAAATTTGCTCGTCCGTGTTCATCGAGGCTGTCTGCGCAGGCATCTTCCCCCTCGTCAGCTCGGACACATGGATGGCGCGTGAATTACAGGAAGCAGGGCTTTCAGAATGCATCATCGACTGGCAGGCGCCGGATGTGCACGAAATCATCCGGGAAGTCATACGCAACGCCGATGTCACGCAGAAACTGACGGAGATGACGAAGCGCTACCGCATCAGACACTCGACACAGAACGTCGGATCGGTTTTAGACAACATCTACTCATCTTGTGCGCAATCGACAGTAGTCACGAATTCAGCTCATAAAATGCGATAGTCGTCATGTCGATGGACGACCACCCATACGTGTATTCGTGCGACGTTCATCCACAGATACAATCCCGAGGACGTATGAGCCTGCAGATACGCACATCCACGAACGTGCACGGCCTGCGCTTCATCGAAGGCGCGCCCTTTCGCGACGAACGCGGATCGTTCGTACGCACGTTCGACGCCGAGGAATATCGCTTCGAAGACGAAGCCGGGCGCCCGCTCGTCTTTCTCGAAGACGACATGTCGACGTCGCGCCGCAACGTCGTTCGCGGCCTGCACGGCGACGCGAATACGTGGAAGCTGATTCACTGCGCGCACGGCCACCTGTTCATGGCGGTGGCCGATATGCGCAGTGGTTCAGCCACGCACCTGCACGTCGACTGCTTCGAGCTGCGCGGCGGCGACGGGCTGCAGGCGCTGATCCCCGCTGGCTGCGCCACCGGCACGGCGTGCCTTTCGGAGATCGGCGTGCTGGCCTACAAGCAGACGACGCGCTACGGCGGCGCAGCGCGCCAGTTCACCGTGCGCTGGGACGATCCGAAGCTCGGCATACGGTGGCCGGTGCACGAGCCGATCATGTCCGCGCGTGATGCCGGAGCCGCTATGCTAGACTCTCTTCTCCTATGATTCGAAGACTCTCCGGTGCATCTGCCACACTATTGAAGCGAATTCGACGCAAGCTTTTGCTTCGGCAAAATCCAAATCGACTCGCCACATTCGCTCTGACCGGTGGACTGAAGTTCACCTGCCGGCTGGGCAGCAGCACCGGACGCATCCTCACGCAGGGCGACATCGAAGGATTGGAGCGCGCCTTCGTTCGCGAACGCTTGAAGCCCGGCGATGTGTTCGTGGACATCGGCGCCAACCTCGGCTTGTTCACGCTGACCGCAGCACAACGAGCAGGTCCCAGCGGACATGTATACGCATTCGAGCCCAGCCCACGTGAAGCGGAAATGCTGGAATACAACGTGCGCCAGAACGGCTTCAACAATGTAACAATCGTTCGTCAGGCACTCAGTGACCACAGCGGCGAGGCAAGTTTCATCGTAGCGACCGACGGTGGCACGAATTCTCTGGAAAAAAATCCGCATCCTGAACAAATCGTCGAGCGCAGGGAGAAAGTGTCGTTGAATACGCTCGATGCCTTCATCGCGGACAACGACATCCGGCGCATCGATATGATCAAGATCGATGTCGAAGGTGGAGAGTGTGCAGTGCTGCGCGGTGGTGCAACCGTATTCCGTCGCAGTGATGCACCGGTGGTGCTGTCGGAATTCTGTGATCTGACGGCCTCAGGCTTCGGAAGCAGCGGGCGCGACCTGTACGATGCGTGGACACAATACGGCTACAAGTTGTATACCCTGCAGCCCTTGTCGACGAACGGCATCGGACTTGCAGCCGCGAGCCGCCAAGACAAATACGAGTACGTCAACTTAGTCGCCAGCAAACTACATGAGCCGTTGGCATAGCGGCAACAGCGCACGTAGAAAACACGGATATGGATAACCATTCGCATTTTTGGCTGCGTCAGCGCATCCTCGTCACCGGAGGGGCTGGCTTCATCGGCTCGAATCTGATCGCACGCCTGATCGACGTGGGTGCACCTTACATCCGCGTCGTCGACAATTTGGAACGTGGCCGCCTGGAGTACTTGGGCGATCTCTTGCACAATCAGCGCGTCGACTTTCGTCAGATCGATCTGCGCGACCGCGCTGCAGCCTCTGCCGCATGCGAAGGAGTCGATGTCGTATTCCATCTGGCATCGAAGGTCGGCGGCATCGGCTACTACCTGTCGAAGCCCGGGGAAGTGTTCAGTGACAACGTGCTCATCGACCACAATACCTGGTCAGGAGCACAAGCGCACAACGTACGTCATTTTCTCTACGCTTCTTCCGCACACGTATATCCAATCGATCTGCAAATGACGCCTGATGTTCCGCCGATCTTCGAACATCAGGCATCCCCGGCCAACCCAGAGCTTTCCTATGGCTGGGCAAAACTGATGGGTGAGAAACTCATCCTGTACGCCGTACAACAGGGATGCCAGACCCGTGTGGCAATTCCTCGCCTGATCGGCGCCTATGGCCCGAATCAGGACATCGCGCTAGACACCGGCT
>JBIIIA010000323.1:0-4140 GCA_044235195.1 Thermoflexales bacterium | reverse complement strand
GCGGGCGCAGCCGCATCGTGCCCATGCCGACTTCCTGCTGCACCAGTTTGATCAGATGCACGAACTTGGGCACGGTGTCCATGCGCAGCAGCGGCAGGAACCACTTGTAAATCGCCCACGCCTTTTCGGCCTCGCCGGCCATGGCGTAGTTGAACAGGTCGACCGATTCCTTCGGCAGCGCGTTCACCAAGCCGGCCACCCAGCCCGTGGCGCCCATGGCGATGCCCTCGACGATGGCGTCGTCGACGCCGACGAACAGCGCCATCCGCTCGTCGCCGATCAGTTCACGAATCGCTGCGATGCGCCGAATGTCCGCGCTCGACTCCTTCACCGCCGCGAAGTTCTTGTGCTCGGCGGCCAGCTCGGCGATGTGCTTCGGCAGAAAATCCACGCCGTAGGCGATCGGATTGTTGTAGAGCATGCACGACAGCTTCGTGGCCTTGAACACCGCCGCCACGTGCGCCTTGTTCTCGCGCCAGTCGCCCTTGTAGACGTACTGCGGCAGCACCATCAGGCCTTCACAGCCGGCGTCCGCCGCGGCCTTCGCCAGGTCGACCGCCTCGGCCGTGCTCAGCGCGGCGATCGCCGCTACCACCGGCACGCGCGCGCCCACCGCGCCGACGACGGTCTTCCACAGCTCCACCTTCTCTTCGAAGCGCAGCGTGTTGCCCTCGCCCAGCGAGCCGGGCGTCACGATGCCGGTGCAGCCGGCATCCACCATCCACTTGGCGTGCTTCGCCACGAACTTGTGATCGATATTGAGTTTGCGATCGAGGCCGGTCGTCATCGCCGGCATTACACCTTTCCACTGCATCTTTGTCACTCCTTCATTCGCGAGTGGAGAGTGAATAGCAAATAGTAAATAGTGATAGTGCCCACTATCTACTATCACTATCTACTATCACTATCTACTCCCGACTATCACTCCCCGAACCGCTCCGGCGCCAGCGCCGTCACGTCCACCGACGGCGCTTCCCCGGAAAGAATTTCGCTCATCAGCAGACCGGTCACCGGCCCGAGGCTCAGCCCGAGCATGGCGTGGCCGGCCGCCACCGAGAGATTCGCGTACTTGCGCACCCGCCCGACGTACGGCAGCCCGTCCGGCGCCACCGGACGCAGGCCGCGCCACACCGGCACGCCGGCGAAATCGTCGGGCGTGAACGCGGTGTAGTAACGGCAGAACGATTTCAGAATGCCGCGCACGCGCCGCGGGTCGATCGATTCGTCGAGGCCGGCGATCTCCATGGTGCCGCCCACGCGCAGCCCGCCGAGCATCGGCGTCACCGCCGCGCGCGCCTCGGTGAGCAGCGCGCAGATCTGCGGCGTCTCGCGCGGCTGCGGCAGCGTCAGGCTGTAGCCTTTGCCGCCCTGCATCGGCAGCGAGAAGCCCAGCTCGCGCGCCATCTGGTCGGACCACACGCCGCCGGCGACGACGTACTCGTCGGCCTGCAGCGTGCGCTCGCCCGTCGCATCGCTCACGATGACGCCGTCGACGCGCCCGTCCGCGCGGCGCCAGCCGGTCACGCGCGCGTCGTACGCGAAGCGCACGCCGTCCGCTTCGAGCCGCTGCGCCATCCCGACGATCAGGCGATCGGGAGACAGATGGCAGTCCTTCGGGAAATAGACCGCGCCGGTGATGTCGAGCGTCACGCCCGGATCGAGCTTGCGCACTTCCTCCGGCGTCAGCACTTCCGCCGGCACACCGAGCTTGTTCGCGTACGCAGCGAAATGCGCTTCTTCGTGCAGGCCTTCGGCGGTGTTGCACAGTTCGAACAAGCCGCGCTGCTGCAGGCCGAAGTCGTTGTCGCGCTCCTCGGCCAGCTCGACGTACAACTTGCGGCTGAGCATGCTCAGGTCGCGAAAGACCGGCGCCGAACGCTCGATCTTCTCCGCCGTGGCCGAGCCGATGAATTTCAGGCCCCACGAAATCAGCGCCGGATCCAGCCGCGGCCGGATATAGAACGGCGACTCGGGGTTCCACAAGTTGCGCAGCCCGAAGCGCACGTTGGCCGGCGTGGCCAGCTGTGTCAGGTGGCTCGGCACGATCATGCCGGCGTTGCCGAGCGACGCCATGTCACGCGCCCGGCCGTTGCGCTCGACCACCGTGACGGTATGTCCCTTGCGGCGCGCGTAGTACGCCGTCGACAACCCGATGATGCCGCCGCCGATGATGAGGATGTGCCTGGGCATGGTGGGGGATTATCGCTTTAGATTCCGAACCGAAACGGATCGCGCTCGTCGAGCAGCAGCTGCCCGGCGGCGCTCACCCACGCCTCGCCGACGATCGTCGGCGTCACGCGCGCGCCGTCGCCGTCGATTTCGATGCGGCCTTCGAACACGCTGCCGACGATGCTCTCCTGCCGCCACACCCGCCCGGGCGCGAGCACGCCGTCGGCGGCCAGACAGGCCAGCTTGGCGCTGGTGCCGGTGCCGCACGGCGAACGATCGTACGCACGGCCCGGACACAGCACGAAGCACTTGCTGTCGGCCGTCGCCGACGGGCCGTACAACTCGATGTGATCGACTTCGGCGCCGTTCGCGCCGGTCACGCCGGCGTCGGACAGCGCCTGGCGCACGCGCCAGGCGTAGTCGGTCAGCGCGTCGATGCGCGTCATCGACAGCTCCTGCCCGTGCTCGTGCACCAGGAAGAACCAGTTGCCGCCCCACGCCACGTCGCCGGCGACCGGCCCGATGCCGGGCACGTCGACCGTCACGTGGCGCGCATGGCGATAGCTCGGCACGTTGCGCACTTCGACCTTGCCGTCCGCACGCAGCGTGGCCGCGACCACACCGACCGGCGTCTCGATGCGATGCACGCCCGGCCCGATGCGCCCCAGATGCGCCAGCGACGCGATCAGCCCGATCGTGCCGTGGCCGCACATGCCGAGGTAGCCGACGTTGTTGAAGAAGATCACGCCGGCCGCGCAGCTCGGATCGGACGGCGTGCACAGCAGCGCGCCGACCAGCACGTCCGACCCGCGCGGCTCGTTGACGGCGCACTTGCGCAGCCAGTCATGTTCGCTGCGCAGCTGCGCCAGCTGCTCGGCGACCGTGCCGCGCAGCGCCGGCCCGCCGCCGATGATCAGCCGCGTCGGCTCGCCGCCCGTGTGGCTGTCGATGAATTCGAGTTGCTTCATGTCGAAATCCACTATCCGCTATCTACTATCACTATCCACCATCACTCCCCCACTACCAGTTCTGCACCGACCCATCGGCGCGGTAGAGCTTCGGCGCTTCCCAGAATTTGAACGACGCTTCCTTCGCCGCCTCTTCGTTGAATTCCACGCCGAGGCCGGGCGCATCGGGGACGGCGAAGCGCGAGCCGTCCGGCTTCGGCTGCACCGGGAACATCACGTCGTCGTAGAAGTTCAGATTTTCGGTCGGCGAGTAGCGCACTTCGAGCGAGAAGAAATTCGCCACGGCCGCGCACAGATGAATCGTCGCCGCAGTGCACACCGGCCCGAGCGGATTGTGCGGCATCAGGTCGATGTAGTGCGCCTCGCACCAGCCGGCCACCTTCATCGATTCGGTGAAGCCGCCGATGTTGCAGATGTCCAGCCGCATGTAGTTCGTGATGCCGCGCTCGATGTACGGCAGCGCCTGCCACTTGCTGGAGAATTCCTCGCCGATGGCGAACGGCACGTCGACCATGCGGCGCAGCTGCTCGTAGGCTTCGGGCGTCTCGTCGCGGATCGGCTCCTCGAGAAAGTCGAGCGTGCCCTTCGGCATGCGCTGGCAGAACGAAGCCGCCTCGGCCACGCTCAGGCGATGGTGATAGTCGGTGCCGAGCACCGGGCCCGAGCCGACGGCGGCGCGCACCTGCGTGAACCAGTCGGCCGTCACGCCGATCGAATCCCACGGCTCCCACACCTGATCGGTCGTCGTCAGGTCGGTGCGGCGATACGCCGGCGACATGCGAATGACGTTCCAGTTCTTCGAGATCAGCAGCTGCGCGTTGGCGACGAGCTGCTCGGCGCTGTCGGCGCCGGTCGTGGCGAAGCACGGCACGTAGTCGCGCTGCTTGCCGCCGAGCAGTTCGTAGACCGGCACGCCCAGCGCCTTGCCCTTGATGTCGTGCAGCGCCAGGTCGATGGCGGCCATCGCCGCGGTGAGCACGCGCCCGCCCTCGAAGTACTGGCT
>JBIIIA010000051.1:0-13231 GCA_044235195.1 Thermoflexales bacterium | reverse complement strand
GGTGGAATCCCTCGCCGAGGCCCTGCGCACCTTCCGCGACGAAATGCGGTCCTCCCGCAATGCCGTCGTCGCCGCCCGCGCCGGCAGCCTGCTGGCGTTCCACTTCATTCGCTGCGGCGACGAACCCGCAGCGCGCGTAGAGTCGCATGCGCTTCGCAAAGAGGCGAAACACCTGCGCATGCCGCGCCTGGTCACCGACTTCCCGACGGCTCCGGCTCTGCTTCAGGGCCGACCGGATCGGCACAGCCTGCGCCGGTTCGGCCTCAGCCGCCAGGAAGCGCGCGTGCTCGACGTCCTCGTCGAGGATCTCACCAACAAGGAAATCGCCGTTCGCCTCTCCCTCAGCACGGCCACCGTCAGCACACACCTGAAGAACGTCTTCCGCAAGCTCGGCGTCCACTCGCGCGAGGAAGCGGTACGGGTGGTGCAGGAAGCGGAGTAATAGCAGATAGTGGATAGTGATAGTGATAGTGATCATTCACTATCGGCTATCACTATCCGCTATCACTCTCTTCTCCCCGCCCCGCCCGCGAACACTTCGCGGATGATCTCTTCCACCGGCGGATCTTCGAACGTCACGTCGGCGACGGCGATCTGCGCCAGGATCTGCGCCGCCGTCGCCGCTGCCGTCGCGCGCGGCACGTGCAGCACGGCGTCCAGCCCGTCGTGCGTCGCCAGCTGGCCGAACTGCGCCAGTCGCTCGCCCGGCACCGGCTCGGCCAGCTGCAGCTTCAATATCTTGTACGGCGCCATCCGCTCGATCAACGCACGAAAATTGCCGTCGTACAGCAGCCGCCCCTTGTCGATCACGATGATGCGCTCGCACAGCGCCGTCACGTCGGCCATGTAGTGGCTGGTCAGAATCACCGTCGCCCCGTGCCGCCGGTTGTATTCGGCGATGAATTCGCGGATGCGCACCTGCGCCGTCACGTCTAGGCCGATCGTCGGCTCGTCCAAAAAGAGCACTTTCGGCCGGTGCAGCAGCGCCGCCGCCAGCTCGCACTTCATGCGCTCGCCCAGCGACAGCTTGCGCACCTGTTTTTTCATCAGCGGCTCCAGATCCAGCAGCACGTCGAGCTCGCGCATGGTCGCGTCGTAGTCGCCCGGCCGAATCTCGTAGATCGCCTTGTTCAGCAGAAAAGTCTCGGCCGCCGGCAGGTCCCACAGCAGCTGCTGCTTCTGCCCCATCACCAGCGTGAACTGCTTCAGATACGCCGCCTCGCGCCGGTGCGGCTCGTATCCCAGCACACGAATGTCTCCCGCCGTCGGATGGAGCAGCCCGGACAACACCTTCAGCGTGGTGGTCTTGCCCGCCCCGTTCGGCCCCAGAAATCCCACCATCACCCCGCCCTCGATGTCGAAGCTGACGTCCTCGACGGCCTTCACGACGCGGTAGCGCCGCCGCACGAACGCGCGCAGGCTGCCCGCCAGCCCGGCCTCGCGCTCGTGCACTTGATAGTGCTTCGCCAAATGCGCTACGTGAATCTGTGGTGGCATGGCTGCTACGATACCCGGAAAACGAACGAGAGCGGCGTCTCCGCCGCTCTCCTCGAGTGCCCCAAAAGAGATTCGAACTCCTGGCCTTTTGCTCCGCAAGCAAACGCTCTATCCAACTGAGCTATTGGGGCGACCAACGAATCGAATCATACCACGGTCTCGATCCGCCCTACTCCTCCCGCAGCACATACCCGACGCTGCGCACGGTGTGAATCAGACGCTGCTCGCCGACTTCCTCGGTCTTCTGCCGCAGATACCTGATGTACACCTCGAGCACGTTGCTCTCGCCGCCGAAGTCGTAGCCCCACACCCGGTCGAGAATCTGCTCGCGCGTCAACACCTGGCGCGGGTTGCGCATCAGATACTCCAACAGGTCGTATTCCTTGGCCGTCAGCGTGAACTGGCGCTCGCCGCGCTTGGCCAGGCGCGTGCCGGTGTCCAGCTGCAGGTCGGAATACTTCAAAATTTCGGGCTTCGAACTGGGCGCCGTGCGCCGCAGCAGCGCATGGATGCGCGCCAGCAGCTCCGGAAATGCGAACGGCTTGACCAGGTAGTCGTCGGCCCCGCTCTCCAGGCCGAGCACGCGGTCCGGCACGCTCTCCTTCGCCGTCAGCATCAGGATCGGCACGCTGCTCGCCGCGCGCAGCCGCGTGCACACCTCCAGCCCGTCCAGCCCGGGCATCATCCAGTCCAGAATCACCAGGTCCGGCGGATTGTCACGCGCCGCCGTCAGTCCCGCCTGGCCGTCGTTGGCCACCGACACTTTGTAGTTCTCATAGGTCAATCCGCGGCGCAGCAGATCGCGAATCGCCGGGTCGTCTTCGATTACCAGTATGTGTTCCATGTGTGCCTCCCGATTGCCCGTCATTCCTCAGGCTCCCCCTCTCTCCGGTCGCCTGAATCCCTCAGCGGCTTCTTTCTCAGAGTTTAGTACGGCTTCAAAGATTAGGGAGGTTACGTAATAGTCACGTTAGAAAGATCTGCGCAGGGGATGAGAGGGCCCCCGCCTACAATCGAAGAACTCCCGTGAACCGCTTCGACCCGCGCGCCCTCGTCCTCTTTTATCTCGGCTTCGCCGTCGCCACGACGGCCACGACCGACCTGCGGCTGCTCGTCGGCGCCGCCGCCCTCGCCGCGCTCGCCGCCGTTTTCGCCCGGCTTTCGCTGCGCGAAACCCGCCGCGCCTGGGTCACCTTCCTGCTCCTGCTCGTGGTGTTCGCCGGCACGCAGCTGCTCCTCGGGCGCGGCATCGCCGTCGCCGCCGCCCAGGCGCTGCGCCTCGCCGCGCTCTTTCTGCTCACCCTCGCCGTCGCCAAAAGCATCGACCCGGCGCTCTACGGCACGGCCTTCCACGGGCTCGGCGCGCCCGACAAGCTCGCCTTCGCCGTCGACCTCATGATGCGCTTCGTGCCCACGCTCTCGCGCGACCTCGACATCACCGCCGACGCGCAGCGCGCCCGCGGCTTCGAGCTGGAGCCGCGCCGCGGCGGCCTGCTCGAGCGCGCCCGTCGCTTCGGCCCGCTGCTCATCCCGGTCATCGTCCGCAGCGTGCTCGACAGCCAGGACGTGGCCGATGCCATGGACCTGCGCGCGTTCGGCGCCCGCCGCCGCACCTGGCTGCGCGAGCTGCGCTTCGCCCGGCGCGACTACGCACTGCTCGCCGCCGCCGCCGCGCTGCCCGCCCTGGCCTTCGCCCTATGATCCGCACGCACCGCCTGTCCTACACCTACGCCGGAGCCGCCCGCCCGGCGCTCGACGACGTCTCGGTCGAGTTTCGCCGCGGCGAACTCGCCCTGCTGGCTGGCCCGAGCGGCTCCGGCAAATCCACGCTCGCCCGCTGCCTGAACGGCCTCATCCCGCGCAGCGCGCCCGGCGGCGCACTCGCCGGCCGCATCGAAATCGACGGCGTCGACGCCGCCCCGCTCTCGCTCGCCGCGCTCGCCGAACGCATCGGCACCGTCCTGCAGGACCCCGAAAAGCAGATCGTCGCCGCCGACGTGCTCGGCGACATCGCCTTCGGCCCCGAAAACCTCGGCCTGCCGCACGACGAAATCCACCGCCGGATCACGACCGCCGCCGAACAACTCGGCATCGCCCACCTGCTGCCGCGCCGCACCATCGCCCTCAGCGGCGGCGAAAAGCAGAAAATCGCCCTGGCCGGCGTGCTGGCCATGCGCCCGCCGGCCCTGCTGCTCGACGAGCCGCTCGCCTCGCTCGATCCGCCCTCGGCCGCCGAGGCCATGCGCCTGCTGCGCCGACTGGCCGACGACGGCGCCGCCGTGGTCGTCGTCGAACACCGCCTGAAGACAGTGCGCACCGCCCGGCCGGAGCAGACCGTCTTTCTCGACGCCGGGCGCGTCGTCCCGCCGCCGCCCGAATCCGACGAGCCGCCGCCGCCCCGCCGCACGCGCGCGCGCGGTGAACCGCTCGTCGAACTGCGCGACGTGCATTTCGGCTATGGCTCGTCCCAGCCCATCCTGCGCGGCGTCGACCTGACGATTCACGCCGGCGAACGCATCGCGCTGCTAGGGGCCAACGGCTCCGGCAAGAGCACCCTGTGCCGCCACCTGATCGGCCTGCAGCGGCCGACCGCCGGCGAGGTGCGCATCGGCGGGCGCGACGCCGCGGCGATGACCGTCGCAGAGATCGCGCGCACCGTCGGCTACGTCTTTCAGAATCCGGGCGCCATGCTGTTTGCGCCGACCCTGCGCGAAGAACTGGCGTTCGGCCCGCGCAATCTCGGCTTCGACGACGCACGCGTCGCCGCGCTCGTCGCCCGCGCCGCCGAATCCATGGGGCTGCGCGAGCGGCTCGACGAATCACCGTTCGCGCTCAGCTTCGGCGGCCGCAAACGCGCCTCCGTCGCCGCCGTGCTGGCCATGGGGCCGCGCGTGCTCGTCCTCGACGAGCCCACCGCCGGGCAGGACGCCGCTTCCGTCCGCCGCCTGATGCACGCCCTCGACGCCGCCGAGTCGGTCGACGCCGTGCTGTTCGCCACCCACGACCTCGACCTTGCCCACACCTGGGCCGACCGCGTCGTCGTTCTGCAGGATGGCGCCGTCAGCAGTAATAGTGGATAGTGATAGTGATAGTGATAGTGGTCTGTCTTCTATCAACTATAACTATCGACTCTCGACTCCCACCCGGCTCATCGCCTGCATGATCACCGCGCAGATCACCGCGCCGAGCACCGCCTCGATGGCCGCCTGCGGCAGCAGCGGCAGCACCTGCTCGAACGTGGCGAGGCCGACGACGATCGCCAGCGCCAGCGTGATCACCGTGTTCGTCGCCGCGCCGGCGATGCCGGCTGCTGCGCCGCCCAGCCACGCCCCGCCGCGCATGCGCGTCAGCGCCGCATACACCGCCCATGCTGCCACGCCGATCAGAATGCGGCCGGGCAGCATGACGATCGGGCCGAACGCCGGGAAATCGATCAGCAGCAGCACGCCCATCACCAGCCCGGCGAACATGCCGACCAGCGGGCCGCCCACGGCCGCGCCGAGGATGACCGGCACGTGGTAGATCGTGGCGCCGCCGCTCAGATTCGGCAGCGGAATCACCCCGATCCCGGTGATTTTCAGGACGACGACCAGCGCAGCGAACAACGCCGCCAGCACGACGCGGCGGGTGGTGAACGAAAAGGGGCTGTCCATGTTGGGGCGGAATCCTACATGGAAAATGCGCGCGCTCCGGGCGGGCCCTCGGGCAATTCGTGCGGCGCGTGGCGCTGCGGCGATCGAACGGCGTTCGGCGTCGGCGCGGCGAGATACGCGCGCGCGGCGGCGATGCCTTCCCGCACCATGGAATCCGTCTGCGAAAAGTCGCCCAGCCGCACGTTGCCGTGCGCATACAGCGGAATGTGATGCAGCGTGAGGCCCGGCGTGCGCACGGCGCGCTCGAGCTCGAACAGCGTCTTCACATAGTGGAAATTCGCCACGCAATAGTTCGAGATGGCAAACGCGTTGTCCGTGCCCGCCGCGCGCTCCGGCCCCGGCTGATTGGCGATGTCGATCGCCCAGATCTCCGTAGCCCCGCGCGCGATGGCCACGTCCACCGGCAGATTGCTCACCACGCCGCCGTCGACGAACATTTCGCCCTTGTGATCGTGCGGCGGAAAGAACCCCGGCACCGCCGCGCTCTGCACCACGGCGTCGTATGGGTCGGCACCCGCCTCGTCGCCGTAGATATAGAGCGTCTGCGAGACGAAATGCGCGATGGTGACGTACAGCGGAATCTTCAGGTCGCCGAACGTGCGCACATGCGGCGGCGCGACCGAGCGCAGGTGCGCGCGCAGCCGCGCGTTGTCGGCCAGAAATCGCTTGCCGCGCAGCGCCGCGGTGAGCGTGCCCAGCAGCGAATTCGTGAACAGCCGGCGCCGGCCAGCGTCGCGCCACAACTGCGCCGCAGCGCGCGCCTGCTCGGCCGTCGGGTCCATCGCCAGAAAAAGGCCGTTCAACGCGCCGGCGCTCGACCCGACGATCATGTCCGGGACGATGCCCGCTTCGAGCAGCACCTCCACCGCGCCCAGCTCCAGCGGCCCGCGGTTCCCCCCACCGGAAAGTACGAATGCTCTCATAGGAGATAGTGTAGACGACGCCTTTCCCCCTCTTCGCCGAAATTTCGCGTCGCCGGCCAGAGCGCTGCCCGATCAGAGCCGAAGCGAAATTGCGGGGGAGAGGGGGTCAGGGGGTGAGGCGTCAGCGCTCCGCCGTCATCGCCAGCGGAATGCGCTGCTCGGCCAGCGTCTGCGCGCGCATGGCGGCCAGCGTCTTCGGGATCAGCTGATCCTCATGCAGCGAATCCACCGTCTGGTTGGCCTCGATGATGTCGACCACCTCGCGGCCGTTGAGCGTGCTGTGCGCCAGCAGTTCTTCGGCCACGGCCGAGACCTCCTTCCAATGGCGGCGGAGCAGCGCCTCGGTGGCCTCCTCCATCTTCACCCAGTAGCTCTCGAGCGTCTTGTCCAAGCCGCCGCCGGTACCCGGTGCGCCGATGACGGCGTTGTTCAGGTCCATCGCCAGCTTCGGCCCGAAGTAGCCGGCGCGCGCCATGCGCTGCATCAGGAAGCTCACCGCCGGGTAGTCGCCGCCCACGCTGTAGAAAATCTCGCCGGAGTAGATCTTCTCGGCGGCGCGGCCGGCCAGGAACACGATGATGTCGTAGGCGTCGCGCTGCACCGGCTTGATGTGCTGTTCGACCGTATCGACCGGCGCCACGTGGCCGTAGCTGCCCGTCGACAGGCGCACGATCGTGGCGCGCACGATCTTCTGCTCCGGCATCATGTAATACTGCGCCACGGCGTGGCCGGCCTCGTGATACGCCAGCACGCGGCGCTGGCCCTCGTCCATCTCTTCGATGGGCATTTCCATGCCGCTCTGCTGCTCCATGAACGCCTTGTCGATGTCCTTCTGCGTCACCTTCTTGCGGCCGGCGAAGAAGGCCAGGCGCACCGCGTCCTTGGTGATCGCGCCAGCGATGTCGGCCGGCGTCATGTTGTTCGTGTCCGACACGATCGCCTCGACGTCGACGCTCTCGTCGTGCTGAATTCGGCTCAGGTAGCCCTGAATGATCAGGCGGCGGCTGGCCTTGTCCGGCGGCTCCACGGCGATCTTCGTGTCCAGACGGCCGGAGCGCGTCAGCGCCGGGTCCAGCACATCCGGGCGGTTGGTGCTGCCCATCCACATCACGTGCCAGTCGCGCTTGATCACGTACGTCTGGCCGAACAGCTTCCACAGCTTCATCTTCAGCTTTTCGCCGCGCGACGGGCCGTTCATGCCGTCCATCTGGCTCAGCAGCGTGCTGAGCGCGAACATGCCCAGGCCGAAGCCGGTGCCGCTGACCATGCCCGGCTGCCCGCCGCGCACGCCGCCGCGGTTCATGCCGATGGCGTCGATTTCATCGATGTAGGCCACACACGCGCCGTACTTCTTCGCCAGCCCGCGCGCCCACGCCGCGAAGCGCAGCACCTTCAGGATGTCCATGCCCCAGAACATGCCCTGGAAGCTGGTGCCCAGCGCCGAGATGAACGCCATGCCCGATTCACCGGCGACCGCCTTCGCCAGCATCGTCTTGCCGGTGCCCGGCGGCCCGTACAGCAGCAGCCCGCTGATGTACTTGCCGCCCATCTTCTCGAATTCCTTGCGGTCGCGCAGCAGCGACATCCACTGCTTCACCAGGCCGACCAGCTGCGGCTGCCCCCAGTAGTCGTCGAACGTCACGCTCGTGTCGTCGCCCGGCTTAATAATCTCCACATTCGGGCGGCCGAGAAACCAGAAAATCAGGCCGAATTGCAGCACGATGCCGACCAGCACCGCCATGATCTGCACCGCCAGGCCGAACACCGTCTCCAGGCCGGCCAGCACCATGTTCAACTCGACGTCGCCGGTGGACGCGAAGGTCACCAGGAAGCTCAGCAAGCTCATCGCCAGCGTGATCTTGATGAAGCTGATCACCGCGCGGCGACGGCGGTTCTCCCAGCGGTTGTACGGGATATCGATGACCTTCTTCGCCGGCTTGTTCATGCGGCGACTGCGGTCGGGCAGCAGCGACTGAGGGATGCTTGACATATCGTGTAATTCCACTCCCCTATAATGTTGCGGCGCCGCCCTGCCGACGCTGCTCCGCGCTCGTCCCGGGCAGGCCTGCGCCGATTCGTAGGAATTCTTGAAATTCTAGCCCTGCGCAGGTTCCGAACAAGGGAAATCGCGTAAGAACTTCGTGAGAACGGCATGATTGGGCGACCCGCCCGCGCCGTTGCTGGTGCACCATGATTCA
The DNA here is from genome assembly GCA_044235195.1 of Thermoflexales bacterium. GTDB lineage: Bacteria > Chloroflexota > Anaerolineae > J036 > Brachytrichaceae > CANJQH01. The sequence continues at coordinate 4,960 of JBIIIA010000051.1, read as the reverse complement.
TATTGTCGGCCTCGGCCCCGGCGACCCGAACCTGCTCACGCGCGAGGCGTGGGACGTGCTGCAGCGCGCGCCGCGCATTTACCTGCGCACCCGCCGCCACCCGACCGTGGCCGGCCTGCCGCCCGGCGTCCCGCGCACCGCCTTCGACGCGTTGTACTCGCGCGCCGCGAATTTCGACGAGGTGTACGACGCCATCGCCACGAAAATCGTCGCCGCGGCGCAGCGCGCACAGAAGAAAGACGCCGACGTCGTCTACGCCGTGCCCGGCCACCCGCTCGTCGGCGAGCGCAGCGTGCCGCTGATCCTGGCGCGCGCCGCCGCCGCCGGCCTGCCCGCCCGCATCGTCGGCGGCCTCAGCTTCATCGAGCCCGTCCTCGAAGCCCTCGCCGTGCACGGCGCACTCGCCCCCGGCGACGACCCGATGGCCCGCCTGCAGCTGTGCGACGCGCTCGACCTCGCCCGCCTGCATCACCCGCCGCTCGATCCCGACCGGCCGGCGCTCGCCGCGCAGATCTATTCGCGCGCCGTCGCCTCCGACGCCAAACTCACCCTCCTGAACCAGTACCCGCCGACGCACGAGGTGCTCATCGTGCGCGCCGCCGGCGCCGGCGCTCCGTCGCGCTGCATCGCCGTGCCGCTGGCCGAGCTCGATCACGCCGACCATTTCGACCACCTGACCTCGCTCTATATCCCGGCGCTGTCCGGCATGGCCGGCTTCGCTGGCTTCCAGGAGACCATCGCCCATCTGCGCGCGCCCGAGGGCTGCCCGTGGGACCGCGAGCAGACGCATCAGTCCCTGCGCGGCACGCTGCTCGAGGAAACCTACGAGGTGCTCACCGCCCTCGACGAGGACGACATGGACGCCCTGCGCGAGGAGCTCGGCGACCTGCTGCTGAACCTCGTCATGCAGGTGCAGATCGCCACCGAAGAAGAAGTCTTCCGCATGACCGACGTGATCGCCGACGTCGACGCCAAGCTCAAGCGGCGCCACCCGCACGTCTTCGGCGCCGAGCATTTCAAGGATTCGGACGAAGTGCTGGTCAACTGGTACGCCATCAAGGCGGCCGAAAAGGCGAAAAAAGCGGAAAAAGCAGCGGTCGATTCCTCGGCGCTGGCCGGCATCGCGCCGGCGCTGCCGGCCCTGGCGCAGGCGCAAAAGTTCGCCCACCGCGCGCACCGCGCCGGCTTCCGCTGGGAGGACCGCGAGAAGCGACTGCACAAGGTGCTCGAAGAGCTCGAGGAAGTGCGCCAGGCGCGCGACGACGCCCACCGCGCCGAGGAATTCGGTGACCTGATCTTCTCCATCGCCTACTGGGCCGACGGCTACGGCGTCGACATCGAAACCGCCGCGCGCGACGCCAACCTCAAGTTCGCCCGCCGCTTCCGCGCTCTCGAGGCCATCGTCGGCGCACAAGGCGGCGACATGACGAAGATGAGCGAGGCCAAGCTGCTGGAGGCATGGCGCGCCGTCAAGCGCAGCGAACGCGGCGAGAAAGCGACATGAAGATCGCGCTGCTGGCGGACGTGCACGGCAACCTGCGCGCGCTCACGGCCGCCGCCGAGGACGTCGCGCGCTGGAATCCCGACCACGTGCTGGTGCTGGGCGACGTCGTCAATCGCGGCCCGCGCCCGCGCGAGTGCCTCGACTTCGTGCTGCAGCGCGTGCGCGACGCCGGCTGGCGCTGCGTCATCGGCAATCACGAGGAGTACGTGCTGCGCGAATTTCGGCAGCCCGATCGCTCCCGGCCGCTGCGCGAGATGTTTCGCGCCTCGCGCTGGACGGGCGAGCAGCTCGGCGCGGCCGGCATCGCCGCCATCGAGCAGTGGCCGTTCACCGCGGCGCTGCAGTTCGAGGAATTCGGCGAAGTGCGCGCCGCGCACGCGTCGATGCTGCACACCCGCGACGGCATCTTCCCGGACACCGGCCCGGACGAACTGCGCCGCAAAGTCGGCGCCCCGCTGCCGGCCGCCTTCTGCGTCGGCCACACACATATTCCGCTGACGCGGGCGCTGCACCCGGAAGGCGCGCTCGTCGTCAACGCCGGCTCGGTCGGCATGCCCTTCGACGGCGACACGCGCGCCTCCTATGCGCAGCTCGAATGGCAGCGCGGCGCCTGGGCCGCGCGCATCGTGCGGCTGGACTACGACCGCGCACTGGCCGAGCGCGACTTCGCCGACACCGGCTTTCTCGAAGATGCCGGCCCGCACGCCTACGTCATGCGCTGGGAACACCGCATCGCCCGCGGCCTGCTCTTCGACTGGACGCGCGACTACGAGGCCGCCGTCATGAACGAGGAGCTCACGATGGAGCAGGCGGTGCAGAGGTTTTTGGAGGAGAAAGGGTTGGGGGAGTAGATAGTAGATAGTAGATAGTAGATAGTTATAGAAGCGGTGCCACTATCTACTATCACTATCCACTATCCACTCTCTTCACCCACCCATATGCGTCTCGTCGAGGGTGACGAGGCCCTGCTTGAGGGCGTAGAGGGCGGCCTGCGTGCGGCTGGGCAGGCGGAGCTTGGAGAGCACATTGCTGACGTGCGTCTTGACGGTCTTTTCACTGACGACGAGCGCCGCAGCGATGGCCTTGTTCGAAAGGCCCTTGGCAATCAGCCGCAGCACTTCGGTCTCGCGGTCGGTCAGCTTTTCGGGCGACTCGGGCGTGCGCACCTCACGAATCAGGCGCTTGGCCGCTTCCGGATCGAGCTGCACTTCACCACGGAACGCACCCTTGATCGCCTTGGCCAGCGCATCGGCCTTGGTGTCCTTCATCAGGTAGCCCATGGCGCCGGCATGAATTGCCTTGAAGACCTTGTCGTCTTCGAGGATGCTCGTCAACGCGATGACCTCGATCTCCGGGTGCGCATTCTTGATGCGCTGCGTCGCCGTCAGCCCGTCCATCACCGGCATGATGATGTCCATCAGCACGATGTCCGGCTTGAGCGCCGCGCACAGCTCACAAGCCTCCTGGCCGTTCTGCGCCTCGCCGATCACCAGGATTTCCTTGTCCAGCCCGAGGAACATCTTGATGCCCTGGCGCACAACCGCATGGTCATCCACCAGCAGCACACGCACCGGTAAATTTTGCGTTGTCTGGACATCCTGGCTTTCATTCGATGCGTCGTACATTGGGAGACCTCCGAAATAATGACGCAAGGATACCACATACTCCGTTATCCCTACGTCTACTTATTTTCAAATTGATTTCTTATTAATCAAACCGTGCCCCGGATGTGCCGTAGAATTGCGCAGCGCGGCCGACGCGCAGATCATGGCCAAAACCTCGGACGTCTTCGTCACGGTCGACATCGTCATCTTTGCGCTGCGAGAGGACGATCTGCAAGTACTGCTGATCAAGCGCAGATACCCGCCGTTCGAGAACACCTGGGCCATCCCCGGCGGATTCGTGCGAACGCAGGAATCGCTCGAAGACGCCGCCGCGCGCGAGCTCTTCGAAGAGACCGGCGTGCGCGGCGTGCACATCGAACAGCTCTACACCTTCGGTCGGCTCGACCGCGACCCGCGCGGCCGCATGATCACCGTCGCCTATTTCGCGCTGGTGCCGAAGCCGCTGGCCGTGCAGGCCGGCTCGGACACCACCGACGCGCAATGGAAATCGGTGTACGACCTGCCGGAGATGGCGTTCGACCACGACGACATCCTGCAATACGCGCTCAAGCGGCTGCGCTACAAACTCGAGTACAGCGCCGTCGGCTTTCACATGCTGCCGCCCGATTTCACTCTCAGCGAGCTGCAGCACGCCTACGAAACTATCCTCGGCGAAGCGCTCGACAAACGCAATTTCCGCCGCCGCATCCTGCAGGCCGGCATCCTCGAGGAAACCGGCGCCATGCACAGCGGCGACGGGCGCCCGGCCAAGCTCTATCGCTATCGCCCCTCCGCTGTGGCCGAGGTGAAAACGCGGCGGCTGTTTCCATGAAGCGCCGTCTGCCGTCGTCTTATCTACACACCACCAGCTCCACATCGTCCACGTAAAGACTCGACGGCAGCGTGCCGTCGGTCGCCCCTTTGATCGTCACCCACACGCTGCGGCCGGCCAGCGCTGCGGCGTCGGCGACGACCAGTTCCTCATTCACCCACTCTCCGCGCCCCGGGCTAGTGTTGTCGATGCGCAGCGGCGGCGCGGCCTCCACCCCGCGCTCGCTCTCGACGCCGATCCGAAAGGCGTCGTACACCGTGCGCGTCGACGTCTCGCGCGTCTCGAGCCGCCGCCAGAAGCGCAGCGTCAGGCGCGTCGCCCCGGCCGGGATCTCCACCGTCTGCAGGACCTCGTTCCAATACCCGTTCACAGTCGGCGAGCCGACCCGCCCGCTCCGCGCGCCGCTGTGCGCGTGCTCGTCCGCAAAGATGCCCTCGGCGTACACCGCGCGCGACGTATTGGCGATGCCCGCCCAGTCGGCGTCGCCCTCGAAGCCGCCGTCCTGCAGCACGTTCGCGCAGCTCGGCTCACTCGGCTGCCGCACCAGCGGAATCAGCACGCGGCTGGCGCCGCCCACCGTCGCCGTGACGACCGCGCTCGCCGCCGGCCCCGCCCCGGCATGCGCGGCGATGAACTCGCTCGGCGCAAGATAGCCGTCGCCGGAAGTGGGATACGCGTCGGGGTGCACGCGCAGCGTGTAGCCGCGCCCAGGATACAGCCACGTGCACGCCGGGTAGTCGTAGCCGTAGGCATTCGTGCCGGCCTCGTAGATGTTCCCCATGTCCGCCCGCCGCCGCATCTCGAAATGCAGATGCGAGTCCCACGCCGCATGCCGTTCGGGCGTCCGTCCGCGATAGCCCTGATCGAAAATCGTGGCGATCTGCTCGCCCAGCGCCACGCGGTCGCCCACCACCACGCGCACGTTCGCCACATGGCCGTACATCGAATACACATCGCCGCCGTCGGGCAGCCGATGCCGGATCACCACCACGTTGCCGGGATAGCTCAGGCTCGGGTTGT
>JBIIIA010000050.1:0-13246 GCA_044235195.1 Thermoflexales bacterium | reverse complement strand
GGTGAACGTCTGGCCGACGGCCGATTCCGCGGCGAGGGCGAGTTCGCGTTCGTAGGCGATGCTCGCCGGCGGCGTCGCTGCAGTGCAGCCGGACACGGCGGCCGCGGCCGCGATCGCGCCGAGCAGCGCGGCGCAGCGCCGCAGGACGGCGCGCAAGGTCATGCGGCGGCCTCGCCCGGTGCGCGATCGGCGGGGTCGGGCACGTAGTCGCCCTCGATCCACGATGAGCCGTCCGGGCGCGTCTCGCGCTTCCAGACCGGCACGATCTGCTTGAGCCGGTCGATGCCATAGCGCGCCGCCTCGAATGCGCCGGAGCCGCGATGGCCGGCGCTGACGACGACGGCGACTGTCGGTTCACCGACCGTCATGGCGCCGACGCGCTGCACGAGCGCCACGCCGTGGATGTCGGCGAAGCGCTGGCGCATCTCGTCGGCGACCTGGCGCAGCTTGCGCGTTGCCATTTCCTGGTAGGCCTCGTATTCCAGCTGGTCGGTCACTTCGGCGCCGGTGCGGGCGCGCACCACGCCGGTGAACAGCACGACGGCTCCATCGTGCGGCGTGGTGACGAACGATTGCAGCGCATTCAGGTCGATCGGCGCGCGCGTGATGTCGAGCAGGGTGGGGTGCGAATCGGGCATAGTGGGTGAATTCAGCCGCCGCTGACGGGCGGAAAGAGGGCGATTTCGTCGTTCGGGCCGATGGCATCCTGGTCGAAGGCGAATTCGTGGTTCAACGCCACGACCGAGCGCGCGGCGAGCGCGCCGAGCGCGGGATATTCCGCGGCGATGCAGCGGCGCAGGTCGCCGACCGTGGCTCCGTTCGGCAGAAGAACGTCGATTTCGGCGCGGCCGGCGCGTTCTTTGAGCGTGGCGAAAAGCAGAATTTTCATGAGGAAGGTTCGCGCCGCCAGTCGCCGCTTTTGCCGCCGGATTTGGCCGTCAGCTGCAGGTGTTCGATCGTGATGCCCTTGTCGAGCGCCTTGCACATGTCGTACACCGTGAGCGCGGCGACGGAGACGGCGGTGAGCGCTTCCATCTCGACGCCGGTGCGGCCGCGGCATTCGACGTGGCCGAGGATGTGCACGCCGGTGAAGGTCTCGTCGTTCAGCAGATCGCAGGCGATTTCGACTTTGGTGAGCGCGATGGGATGGCACAGCGGGATCAGTTCGCTGGTGCGCTTGGCGGCCATGATGCCGGCGATGCGGGCGGCGCCGAGCGCATCGCCCTTCTTGAGGTTGCCGCTGCGCAGCGCATCGAACGCTGCCGCGGGCAGGCGCACGAATGCTTCGGCGTCGGCGACGCGCAGCGTTTCACTCTTTTCGCCGACGTCGACCATGTGCGCTTCGCCGGCGGAGTTCAGATGAGTCAGGTTCATCGGTCAGCCTCCGATTTCGCTCATGATGCGATTGAGCGGGATGACGCCGGCGCCGAGCTCGTGGCCCCACGGCTTGCGCGCGATGCCGCCGCGGATCAGCTCGGCCAGGTCGTCGGCGGTGGCGCCGCGGCGCAGCGGCGTCTTGAGATCGACTTCGCCATCCTTGAGCAGGCACAGGCGCAGCGTGCCGTCAGCGGTGAGGCGGACACGGTTGCAGCTGGCGCAGAACGGCTCGCTGACCGGGCTGATGAAGCCGACCGTGCCGGGGGCGTCGCCGAGGCGATAGACGCGCGCTTCGCCGTCGAGCTTGCCGCCGTTCACCGGTGTGAGCGGGCCGAGGCTGCGTTCGATGCGCTCGATCATCTCCGCCGTCGTGACGATCGTGGCCTGCTGAAACTCGGCCACGTCCGCGAACGGCATGACCTCGATGAAGCGGAACTGCCACGGATGCCGCTGCGTCAGCGCGGCGAGCGGGACGATGTCCTCCTCGTTGAAGCCGCGGATGACGACGGCGTTCAATTTGATCGGCGTGAGCCCGGCGTCTTCGGCGGCGTGGATGCCGGCGAGCACGTCGGCGACGTCGCCCCAGCGCGTCATGGCGCGGAAGCGCGCCGGGTCGAGTGAATCGATGCTGACGTTGACGCGGTCGAGGCCGGCCTGGCGCAGCGGGGCGGCGAGCTGGCGCAGCCGGATGCCGTTCGTCGTCATGGCGATCTCGCGCGTGTTCGGCAGCGAGCGAATCTGGCGGACGATGTCGACGATGCCGGGGCGCACGGTCGGTTCGCCGCCGGTCAGTCGGAATTTATCGAAGCCGAGCATGCTGGCGGCGGACAGCACCACGGCCAGCTCGTCATCGGTGAGTAGTTCGTCGTTCGGTCGAAAGACGACCTGTTCGGGCATGCAGTAGACGCAGCGCAGGTTGCATTTGTCGGTCAGCGAGACACGCAGGTAGTGAATATGCCTGCCGAATGCATCGTGGGTGCGCGGCATCACAGCGGCGGCAGGAGAGTCGTCGCCAGTCACGTTCCACATGCGCGGAAGTGTACCGTATGCGGGGGGCTTTCCGGGTGTGGATGAGGCGCCGGTAGGAGCGCGTTTCGATTGTCGCCTACGCCTCACCCCCTGACCCCCTCTCCCCCTCGATTTCGCTTGCGTTTTTGTTGAGAAAGTAGCGATATGCGCGCGAAATCTCGGCGAAGAGGGGGAAATTTCCGCCACGCTCCCCCTCTTCGCCGAAATTTCGCATCGCCGGCACGAGCGCTGCTCAATCAGAGCCAAAGCGAAATTGAGGGGGAGAGGGGGGCAGGGGGTGAGGCGTGAGCAAGCCGCCCCAAACGGCGGATGCGCTCCCGGGCCCGGATGAGGCGCATGTCGGAAAAAGAAACACCCCCCGCAATGCGACGCATTCGGGGGTTGTCGGATGACGAGTCACGCTCGTCGTGCGGTTCGGCTTATCAGCTGACGGGGCGGGGAAGCATCGCCCGGCACTGCTGACACATCAGATCGCCGTCCGGTGTTTCGTCGATCGTCGCACCGCCACGACACTGCTTGCATGCCTCGAATTGATCCCAGTCTTTGTCGGGAATGAATTCTCCGGTGTGTTCGTTGAAGATGAGGCTCGCCGAGCCGAATTTCCAGCGTCTAAGAGTGGTATGCAACTGCATGACGGCAAAGAGTTTAGTAATCGACGCGCGAAGTGTCAAGATGTTTACGTGACGAAAATCAGTGACGGCCGGTGAGTTTTCGCCGGATTGTCAACTCGACAATGTTATTGACTGGGTGCGGCGGTCGGTGTCAGGGAGATGCGTCGCCAGATGAACCGGCGTGCCGAGCTGGGCGGCCCGACGTCGCGGTAGATCGGGATGCCGTTCTGATCGCCGATGCGCTGGCGCACCTGCACCCACCAGGCGAACGCGAGTTCGACTTGGTCACCCATCAGGCTGTCGTCGATGCGCAGGAAGGTGCCCCGAGTTTCGAAAATCGGCACGGTGATGGCGCCGGCCGGTTGAATCTGCACTACGTAGATTTCGTTGGGCTGCAGGATGCCGACGCTGAGCCATTCGAGAATGGCGCTCGGGGAATCGATGCGGGCGTCGTCGAGGGGAGTGAGCAGCACCGGCGGCGGGTAGGCCGCGCGCGGCGTGGGGGCGAGCAGCAGGTATGGCGTGGCGAGCGGAGCCGTGGACGCGGACGCTTCGCTGACGTTCAGCGTGTCGCCCACTTGAATGAGGCACTGCTGGTTCAGATTCAGGTTCGGGTTCAGGCGGATGATGTCGTCGATGCTGATCTTGAACTGCGCCGCGATGGCACTGCAGGAATCTCCCTGCTTGACGACGTATGTATCGCCTGCCGCCGCGGGTGCTGCGTCCCCGGCGGGTGTGGCCGTCGCTGCCGTCGCATTCGTGCCGCCGGGGATGATCAGCTCGTCGCCGATCTGCAGACGGCTGCACCGCGCGTCGTTCAACTGATTGATGCTCATGAATTCGCTGTACGAAACGCCGAGCGCCTTGGCGATGTCGCCACACGTGTCGCCGGCGACGACGGTGTATTTCTGCTGCGGGACCGGTGTGCTCGTGGCCGGCACGTACGGCGTCTGCGTCGGCGTGGGCGGGGCGAGTTCGGCCAGCGCGAAGGCGGGCGTCGGTGTGTCGGCTGCAGTAGCTGCGACGGGTTCCGGCGTCGTCTCGACGGCGATGCGGGCGCTGAACCGCTGCACCAGCCAGAACCCGCCGCCGAGCAGCATCAGCGTAAGCAGCACCACGCTGATGACGCCCCACGGGATGCGCGGCCCGCTCGGCGCTTCGGGGGCGCGAACGCGGCGCGGCGGCGGGCGCTGCCCCGCCAGGCGCTTGAGCTCTCGTTCACGTGCCTTTTCGATTTCCGCGAGCGGAATGGCTCCGGTTTCACCGAACTGGTGCCCGCATGTCTCGCACATGGCGAGCTCGGCGGCGACGCGCGAGCCGCAGGCCGGACAGCGCTTGAAGCCGCCGGATGTCCGGCGCGTTTCCTCCATGCTCAGGCGCTCCGCACGCCGTCGAGCCCGAGCGCAGCGGCGTTGTGCTGCATGGCGTTCAGCACATTCTGAATGTGCTCGTCGAGCGGCACGCCGAGGGCGGCCGCTGCCGTCTCGATGTCGTCACGATGCACGCCCGCGGCGAAGGTCTTGTCCTTCCACTTCTTCTTGATCGACGACAGCTGCACGTCGGCGATGTTTTTGCTCGGCCGCACGAAGGCCACGGCGGCCACCAGGCCGGTGAGCTCATCGACGGCGACCAGCGTCTTTTCCATCGGCGACGTCGGCACGACGCCGGTGCGTTCGGTGGCGTGCGCCAGGATCGCCTGCAGGATGTCCTCGCCCCAGCCGAGACCGCGCAGATGCTCGACGCCGGTGACCGGATGGCCGGTGCTCAGATCCGGGTAGCGCTGATAGTCGAAGTCGTGCAGCAGGCCGACGAGGCCCCAGCGCTCCGGGTCGCCGCCGTAGCGCGGGGCGTACCAGCGCATGGCGGTTTCGACGGACAACATGTGGCGCAGGAGCGCCGGGTCGGTGGTCCACTCAGTAACGATGGACCAGGCTGCTTCGCGAGTGTGCTCCATAAGAATGATGCAGATGATGCTTCGGGTCGCTTCGCGGTGAAGTCGACGCGAGGGGAAGTCTAATCGATGCCTAAAACCCGGGTTTCGTCACCCACAGCTCGATCATGGCATTGACCGTGGCCGGCACTTCGCGGAAGTGGCTCCACAGGATCGAGCGGTACGGGCGGCGATCAGCGGCGAAGCCGACTGCGTCGATGCTCATGCCGCGGCAGAGCATCAGGGCCCGGTCCAGGTGAAAGCGCTGCGTTACGAGCACGGCCTCTGCGAGGCCGAACTCGGTGCGTGCGCGCCGGCACGTATCGTATGTGGTGAGGCCGGCTTCGTCGATGAGGATGTCCGCGGCGGGCACGCCGAGCGCGAGCGCGGTGCGGCGCATGGCGGCCGGCTCGTCGTACGCTTCGCTGCGTTTGCCGCCGCTCATCAGCAGCACCTGCACACGGCCGGCGCGGTACAAATCGACAGCCGCGGCGACGCGGTCGTAGAGCATGGCCGTCGGATATCCGTTGCGCACGCCGGCGCCGTAGACGATCGCCACGCGCCGCTGCGGCGTAGCGGCCGCCTCGTCGTAGACGATCGACCGGGCGTTCGCGGCCGTCGCCGCGCGCGCCAGCAGCGGCAGCGCGAAGATCACGGCCGCCGCCAGCATGAGGATTCGAGAAAACATCCGCATCTATTTGTTGCCGGGTTTCTTCGGCTTATCCTGCAGGCTGCCGGCACTGAACGCCCGCGGCAGCAGAGCGCCGACGGTGGTGGTTTCGTACTTGCCGGTTTTGTCGGCCAGCAGCACCACGGTTTCGAGGCCGAATTCGGACATGAACTGGCGGCAGGCGCCGCACGGCGAACCGCCGTCGTCGGTGACCACCGCGATCGCCACGAATTCGCGCGCACCCTCGCTGACCGCCTTGACGTACGCCGTGCGTTCGGCGCAGATCGAGACGCCGTACGAGGCGTTCTCGACGTTGCAGCCGCCGAACACCTCGCCGTCTTCGGTCAGCAGCGCGGCGCCGACGCGGTAGCCGGAGTAGGGCACGTGCGCATTGGCGCGCGTGTTGTCGGCGACCTCGATCAGCACCTGAGCGACGTCATCCGGGATGCGGCGTCTGCGGGGCTTCGTCGTCCGAGGTGCGACGCTCGTCTGCGTCGTCTCCTTCTTTTTCTGCGGGGGCACGGTTCACCTTCACTTTGAGAATGCGACGATCGCGCACGCTCAGAACTTGCATGAGCAGCCCGTCGGCCCGGACGACATCGCCCGGCGTCGGGATCTTGCCCAGCTGATCGTAAATGTACCCGCCCAGCGTGTCACTCGATTCGTTGCTGAGCGAGGAATGAAGCAGCTCGTTGACGTCGTCGAGGTGCACGCCAGCGTCGAGTTCGTACCCGTTGCCGTCGGGGAGGGCGATGAACTTCGGCTCTTCGGAATCGAACTCGTCCTGGATTTCGCCGACGATTTCCTCGAGGATGTCCTCGATCGTCACCAGCCCGGCCGTGCCGCCGAATTCATCGACCACCACGCACATGTGTACGCGCGACGTCTGCAGTTCCTGCAGCAGATCGTTGACCGGCTTGGCCTCCGGCGTGAAGGTAACAGGGCGCAGCAGCGTCTCGATGGCCGGCGTGCGGCCCTCGGCCAGCGCCCGCAGCAGGTCTTTGCTGTACAACACGCCGACGATGTCGTCGATCGTGCCGGAGTGCACCGGCACGCGCGAGTGTCCGGCGCGCACGATGACTGCGAGCGCCTCCTGAAACGGCGTGGCTGCGTCGATGGCGACGATGTCGATGCGCGGCACCATCACTTCGCGCGCCACGGTGTCGCCGAAGTCCAGCACCGAGAGGATCATCTCCTTTTCCTCGATTTCGATCAGCCCTTCCTCTTCGCCGGCGTCGACCATCGTCTTGAGCTCCGCCTCGGTGACGAGCGTGGCGCTTTCGCGCTTCTGGCCGCCGAACGGGATGGACAGCGCATTGCTGAACACGACGGCGAATCGCACGAGCGGCGCCAGGAGCACGCTGAATGCCTGCATCGGACGCACCAGCGCCAGCGCGATCGGCTCGGTGTGGCGCACGGCGATGGCCTCCGGCACCAGGCGCCCGAAGATGAACAGCGTCAGCGCGGTGACGAAGACGACGACGGCGAACGCGGCGATGTGCGCGATGGCCGGCGAGATCGGCGCGACGGCCAGCAGGCGTTCCAGCAGCGGTGCGGTGAACGCGTCGGCGGCCACTGCCGCGGCCGTCACCTGGCTGAGCAGCGCGCCGATCTCCGCGGTCGCCAGAAAGCGTCCGCTGTTGTCGGTCAGCTGTTGAATAGCGCGCGCCGACGCTACGCCGCGCTGCTCGAGCTCCACCAGGCGCGGTCGCCGGATGTTCACCAGCGCGCTGCGCGCCAGCGCGAAAAACACGCGCCCGAGCACTGCGAGAAACAATACGCCGACGTTCATTTCGACCTCAGAGTCCTCGTTTGATGACGCGCGCCGGCGCGCCGACGGCCAGTGAATCGGGCGGAACGTTTTTGGTGACGACCGACCCGGCGCCGGTGCGCGAATTCGGCCCCATTTCGACCGGTGCGATCAGCAGCGTATCGCTGCCGACGAACGCGCCGGCCCCGATGCGCGTGCGATGCTTGTTCACGCCGTCGTAATTGCAGGTGATCGCCCCGGCGCCGTAGTTCACGCCTGGGCCGCAGTCGGCGTCGCCCATGTAGCTGAAGTGGCCGATGTGCGTGCCTGCGCCGATGTCGCTGTTCTTGGCTTCGGCGAAATTGCCGATGTGCACGCCGGAGTGCACGTGGCAGCCCGGCCGCAGCCGCGAGAATGGGCCCATGTGCACGTGCGCGTCGAGGGTCGATTCGAGGACCACGGATTTCTCGATGTGGCAATCGTCGCCGACGACGGCGTCGCGCAGCAGCGAATCCGGGCCGATGACGCAGTTCTCGCCGACGCGCGTGGCGCCCTGCAGATGCGTGTTCGGCAGAATCGTGGTGTCCATGCCGATGACGACGTCCGGCGCGATGTACGTGGTGGCCGGGTCGACGATCGTCACGCCGTTGAGCATGTGCGCGCGGTTGATCCGCCGCCGCAGCGCCGCCTCGGCGTCCGCCAGGTCGACGCGCGTGTTGATGCCGATGAACTCATCGGCATCGGCGCTGACGACGGCGGTGACCGCGCGGCCGTCCGCCAGGGCGATTTCGGCCAGATCGGTCAGGAAATATTCGCCCTTGTGCGGGTTGGCGCGCACGCGGCGCAGCGCGTCCCACATCCACGCGCCGTCGAAGCAATAGAGGCCGACGTTGACCTCTTGGATCGCCAGCTGTTCGGGCGTGCAGTCCACTTCCTCGACGATGGCGCGCACCGCGCCGTGCGCGTCGCGGGCGATGCGGCCGAATCCGCGCGCGTTGGGCGTGACGAGCGTGGTCAGCGCCACCGCGGCGCCGGACGAACGCCGCGCGTGCAGCATCGCCTGCATGGTCTCGGCGCGGATCAGCGGCATGTCGGCGTACATGACGATGACGTCGCCGGCGCCGGCGGCGGCGGCTTCGGCCATGCGCACGGCGTGTCCGGTGCCGAGCTGCTCGGCCTGCAGCGCCACGTCGCAGCGGCCGGCCAGCATGCCGCGCAGGTCTGCGGCCTCGGGGTGCACCACCACGATCGGCGGCGCGGCGGTGGCGCGCTGCGCCTGCGTCAGACAATGTTCGATGAACGGTCGGCCGGCCAGCGGATGCAGCACTTTCGCCGTCCGCGATTTCATGCGCGTACCTTTGCCCGCGGCGAGGACCACCACCCGCGCCGACGGAAGATCGGTGTTGTCGTGTGTCATTTCGGAAAAACGAGAATGCAGAATCGAGAATGAAGCACCGCTCCGAAACTCAATTCTGCATTCTCTGCATATCAGCAGGCTGGGGAGGCTGGGATCGAACCAACGAATGTCGCATCCAGAGTGCGATGCCTTACCACTTGGCGACTCCCCAACTGACGGTAATAACTATACCACGGAAGCGAGGAAAGAGGGAAGAGGAAAGAGGCGAGAGGAAAGAGGGAATCTCCCCTGTCGCGTACGCCTCACCCCCTGACCCCCTCTCCCCCTCGATTTCGCTTGCGTTTTTGTCGAGCAAAGTACTGGTAATGGCGCGAAATCTCGGCGAAGAGGGGGAGCGTGGCGGCAAGAGCGCCGCTCGATCAGAGCCGAAGCGAAATTGAGGGGGCCAGGGGGTGAGGCGTCTATCACGCAACGATATCCCCTCGTCCGCCCACTCATTTCTCACTCCTCTTTCCTCTCCCCTCACTCCTCTCCCCTCTCCCCTCTTTCCTCTTTCCTCTCCCCTCACTCCTCTCCCCTCTTCCCCCTCTTCCGATCCGTTCGCTGGCGAAAGTCCGGGGCGGTGTTGGTGAGCACGACGGAGAACGCCTTGTCCTGCATGCGGGAGGCGAGGCGCGGATCGAAGTGCTCCGGGGGAACGTTGCTGGCGATCATGGTGGGCAGGCGGTTGCGATAGCGGAAGTCGAGGATTTCGAAGAGCACGCCTTCGCTCCAGGCCGAGCTGGTTTCGGCGCCGAGGTCGTCGAGGATGAGCGCCTGTGCTTCCTTGAACGTGCGCATGCGGCCGCTGTAGCTTTCCTGTTCGGTGGTGCGGTCGAGGTCCATCGAGCGGCGCAGAGCGGCGAAAAGATCGGGCGCGGTGACGAAGATGACGGCGACGCCGGCTTCGCGCAGGTGGTTGTCGACGGCGGCGCACAAGTGAGATTTGCCGTTGCCGCGTTCGCCCCAGATCACCAGCCACTTGCCGTCGGGTGCTTCGGCGAACTTTTCGGCGGTGCGCAGGCAGCGGCGCAGGACGGCGCTCTCCTGGCCGTCGACGTCGGTGCGGAAGGTCACGAAGGTCTGTGATTCGGTGAAGCGGTTGCGCGAAGAGAAATTCGCCACCGACTGCACGCGCCAGCGATGCGCGACGCCGCAGTGGGCGCATGGGTGCAGGTTGCCCGCCTGGTCGACGACGAATCTCTTGTTGCCGCATTTGTCGCAGTGGGGCAGGTCGTCTCCGGGCGCGACGGGGGCGTTCGGGTCGCTGCGCCATTCCGGCTCGTCGACGGGTGGGCGCGGATCATTCTCATTCATCGTCGTCCTCCTCGAGGGCATGGCGCGCCTCCTCTTCGGCGGCGCGCCGCTCTTCCGGGCTGAACTTCGCCTGATCACGGCGGAAGGTGCTGGTGCGCTTGGCTGCCTGCGTGCGCTCGGCCGGCGCACGTCGTGCGGCGCCCTTCGCTGCCGGGGCGGCGTCCGGACGCGCCGTGAGCACGCTGCGAATATAGTCCCAGCGCAGTGCGTTGGCGGCCGCGGCGCTGTCGAAGGCGAACAACCAGCGCTGCGTGTCGGTGACCTGTTCGGACAGCGCGTTGATTTCCCCGGCCACGACGGGATCGATCTGCCGGTTGATGCGCTGGCGGTACATGTCGAAGGCGCGTCGCGCGACGTCGTTTGCCGGCGGCGGCGTGAAGAGCGCCGGCGACGGATTCAGCAGCAGCGTGCGGATGTACGGCCACATTTTCTTGTTCGTGGCGGCGCAGCGATCCAGCACCGCCTGCCACGTGGCGAGCTCGGGCACGTCGTGCAGCACCGCGCGCATGTCGTCGACGATCGTGGCGTTGGGAGGCAGACCGACGGTGGTTTCGTACAGCCGAATGACCTGGCGCAGTTTGCGCTCGTCGTCGCTCGTGGTGCGCGCGGCGGCGAGGGCGGCTTCCTCGGATTCACTCAGGAGCGGGATGAGCCGCGCGACGTCGATGCCGCCGCTTTTGTCCATCGTGCGCAGCGTTTCGAGTACGGCGCGGATGCCGAAGAGTGCCACCGACTCGCGCAAGGCAGTGAATTCGGCGTGCGTGGGCATGCGATTGATGCGCATCTTCAGATTCCGAATTTCGTCCGGCAATTCACGCTCGCGCGAGATGCAGATTTCGAAGTATTCGCTCGGCTGCGCCGGCGGCGCCTGAAAAAGGGCCCTCTCGCAGTCCGCCAAGGTGCGATGGGGGCGACCGCGCGGGCGCGGATGCAGCAGAGCCTCACGGACGGCGGCCATGGCCTCGTCGCGCGTGTAGCCGCGCGCCGCCCATTCTTCGATGCGCGTCGGGTCGTCGGGGGACGGCGCGTAAAAATCGATCGACTCGAGGCGGGCGAGCTGTGCGCCGAGTTCTTGCAGCAGGCGCGCGGCATCGGCGTTCTGCGCGCCGGCCGGTTGGCTCGCTGCAGTGCCATGTGCGCCGCGCTCGTACGCTTCGGCGGCGCGGCGTCCCTCGGCGTCTGCCCTGAAATACCGCACGGCGTCGCCGGCGCTGGCGAACACGAGCGTGCCGCGGGCAGCCGCCATGAGCAGCGCCGGGCGCAGCGTGATGGCCGGCATGCGCAGCCCGTCGCGGATGGCCGGATGCGCCAGCAGGTCCGCTTCGGTGACCGACGCCATGCCGCCGCCGCGCTGCTCGAGCAGCCGGAGGACGACGAGCGTGACCTTCAGCTCGTCGAGGCTGTCGATGGCAGCCAGCTGGGATTCGATGAATTGCGCGATCACTAGAGTTCTACGATGTCCTGTTCCAGGTTCTTGAACGACGTCAGCTTGTTGTCGAAGAACAGGTTCACTTTGCCGGTCGGGCCGTTGCGATTTTTCTGCACCGAAATTTCCGCGATGTTTTTCAGCTCGGTGTCCGGGTTGTAGAGCTGGTCGCGATAGATGAACATGACGATGTCGGCGTCCTGTTCGATGGAGCCCGATTCGCGCAGGTCGCTGAGCATCGGCCGCTTGTCCGCGCGCTGCTCGACGAGGCGCGAGAGCTGGCTGCCGGCGATGAGCGGCACTTTGAGTTCGCGCGCGATCTGCTTGAGCGAGCGCGAGATGTACGAGATTTCCTGCACACGGTTGTCCATGCCGCGGCCGTTGCTGGATTCGCCCTGCATGAGCTGCAGATAGTCCACCAGGATCATGTCGAGGCCGTGCTCCTGGTAGATGCGGCGCGCCTTGACGCGCAGGTCGAGCGGCGTCAGCGACGGGGTGTCGTCGAGAAAAATCTTCAGGTCGGACATGCGCATCGAAACGTGAGTGAGGCGGCCCCATTCGTCCTCCTTGAGCTCGCCGCGGCGCAGGCGCTGCGAGTCGATGCCGGTCTCGCTGGCGACGAAGCGCTGCACGAGCTGT
The DNA here is from genome assembly GCA_044235195.1 of Thermoflexales bacterium. Classification (GTDB taxonomy): domain Bacteria; phylum Chloroflexota; class Anaerolineae; order J036; family Brachytrichaceae; genus CANJQH01. Next base: position 1,101 of record JBIIIA010000050.1, on the reverse strand, counting down.
TCATTGCCCATTTCCAGGCTGAAGAGCGCCACGCGCTGCTTGAACTTCATGGCGGCGGTGTAGGCGATGTTGAGCATGAGGCTGGTCTTGCCCACGCCCGGTCGCGCGGCGACGATGACCAGGTCGCCGCGCTGCATGCCACCGGTCAGCTTGTCCAGGTTGGTGTACCCGGTGGGGATGCCGAGCGGTTCGTCGCGATGTTCGTGCAGGTATTCGATGCGCTCGAAGAACGAACTGACGACCTTGCGAATCGGCGCCATCTTCTTCTCGCCGCTCGATTCGGTGACGGCGAAGATGGCGGCTTCCGATTTTTCGATGATGGTCTCGACCGGAAGCGTCTGGTCGTAGGCCAGGCGGGCCACGTCGGAGGCGGCGCCGATCATGCGGCGACGCAGGGCATGCTGCTCGACGGTGCGCGCGTACGTCTCGACGTTGAGCGCCGTGGGTACGGTGTTGGTGAGCTGCGCCAGGAATCCCATGCCGCCGATTTCGTCGAGGCGGCCGAGCGCCTGCAGTTCGACGCCGAGGGTGAGCACGTCGATGGCTGCCTGGCGCTGCTGCAGGCGCTGCATGGCGTCGTAGATCCACTGATGCTTGACGACGTAGAAATGATCGGGCTGCAGAAATGCAGTCACCCGCAGCAGCGCGTCGTGGTCGATCAGGATCGAGCCGAGCACTGCCTCTTCAGCGTTGAAGCTGTGGGGAGGGAGCAGATCTGCCATGGTGGAATTAGAGCCGATTCACGATTTCGTCGGCGATGGCGAGGCTGGCGGTGGCCGCCGGCGACGGCGCGTTGAGCACATGCAGCGTGCGGGCGGTCGATGCGAACGCGAAGTCGTCGACCAGCGCGCCGTCGGCGCCGACGGCCTGGGCGCGCACGCCGGCGCCGGCGCGCACGATGTCTTCGCCGCGAATCGCCGGGACCAGCCGCTGCAGCGAGCGCACGAACTCGGCCTTGTTCAGCGAACGATAGTACTCGTATGCGCCGACGCGCCACCAGCGGCGCGCCAGTTTCTGGAAGCCGGGGAAATACAGCGTGCGCGCCAGCTCTCCGAAGTCGACGTCGCCGTAGCGGTAGCCCTCGCGGGCGAACGCCAGCAC
>JBIIIA010000322.1:0-4171 GCA_044235195.1 Thermoflexales bacterium | reverse complement strand
GCAGGGCGGCCTGATCACCGAAATTCGCGTGGTGCGTCCGAGCGACGACACGCGATCGGCCTTCGAGCGGCTGGGCCGCACGCCGCGCGACTACCCGATCGTCTGCGCCGCGGTGCAGTATGCGCATAAGAACGGCGTGGTCGGCAACATGCGCGCCGCGGTCGGCGGTGCGGCGCGCACGCCGGTGCGGCTGACGCGCTTCGAACTCGGCCTGGAGAAAAAATATCTCGGCGAGTTCCTCGACGCCGAGCTGAATGCGGCGATCGAACTGCTGACGCCGTCCGGCGACTTTCTCGGTTCGGCGGACTATCGGCGCTCGATGGCCCGCGTGCTGACGCGCCGGGCGGTGATGGCGATCGCGGCATGACGTCGATGAACCCGCTGGCCCTGGCCGCGCAGATGCAGGAGCGCGGTGAACCGTGCGCGCTGTGCACGGTGGTGCGCGCCGCCGGCAGCGTGCCGCGCCACAGCGGCGCGCGCATGGTCGTGGCGGCGGACGGCGCCGTGGCCGCCGGCACCATCGGCGGCGGTGAAATGGAAAGCCGCGCAGCGCGCGCCGCGGCGGCGGCCATTCGCGACGGGAAGCCGCGCCTGGAGACGTTCACACTCGTTGATCCGCGGCAGGGCGACCCCGGCGTGTGCGGCGGATCCGTGGAAGTGTTCATCGAGCCGCTGGCCGTGCCGCCGATTCTGCTGGTCGTCGGCGCCGGGCACGTCGGACGGGCGCTGGTGCACCTGGCGCGCTGGGCGGGGTTTTCCGTGATCGTGGCCGACGACCGCGCGGATCTATGCACGCCGGAGCAGTGCCCGGGCGCAAATGAATATCTGACCGGCGACATCGTCGCCGCGCTGGACGCACACGTGCTGACGCCGCGCACGTACGCCGCCCTCGTCACGCGCAGCTACGTGCAGGACGTCCGGCTGCTGCCGACGCTGCTGGCGGCCGACCTGCCGTACGTCGGCGTGATGGGCAGCCAGCGGCGCTGGATGTCCGCCCAGCGCGAGCTGCTGGCCGGCGGCGTCTCGGAGGAACGGCTGGCCGGCGTGCGCGCGCCGATCGGCCTGGAGCTGCAGGCGGAGACGCCCGAGGAGATCGCGGTCAGCATTCTGGCCGAGATCATCGCGGTGCGGCGCGGCGGCGACGGACGCGCGATGAATCGATCGTGATTCCCAAGAGCATACTTTCAGTGATGCTCGTCGGTGTCTCGGCCGGCGCGCTCCTGACGGCGCCCTGCCCCCTGGAAAAGTCGCCGGCGGCCCTGCATACTGCGTCGGGAACGCCGCAACGCATCTGGATTCCGAACGTGAGTGTGCATGGCGCGGCGTCGCCTGCAGCGCCGACTTCTGCGCCGACACCTGCTGCGACATCGACTCCGGTGGCGTGGGCGGAGACGGTGACGATCAATGGCGTCCCCATCGCCGTCAGCGTGCGCGGCAAAGATGCGTCGCTGCCGCCGCTGCTCGTGATCCACGGCGGTCCAGGCTACGCGATGACCGACCTGCTGCATGCGCGTGTGCCGGAGCTGGAAAACGACTTCCTCGTCGTAGATTACGATCAGCGCGGCGCCGGCCTGTCGTACCGATCGAATATCGACGCAAAGACGATGACCCTTGCCCAGTTCGTGGAAGATGCCGACGCCGTTCGCCAGCACGTGCTCAGCCATTACGGACTTCCGGCGAATACGAAGTTTTACGTGATGGGACATTCGATGGGCACGATGATCGGGCTCGACCTCGTAGCCAAGTATCCTGATCACTATGCGGCGTACATCGGCGTCGGTCAGGTGGTGCAGGTCGCTGAAAATGAGCAGCAAAGCTACGACTTTGCATTGACGGAGGCAAGAAGAACGGCAAATCAGCCGGCGATCGACGAGCTGGAATGCGTCGGGCGCCCGTCCGACGCATGGGAGTACAGCAACCCATCCGCGAACTCAGGATGTGATGCGCAAGCCGATGGGTTCGAAGTGACGAATCGATGGATGGCGTACTTCGGCGGCGATGTGTATGGCCAACAAAGCTCGGACAGTGTCGAAAACGCAATATTTGCCATCCCCGCCTACGAAAATTCTGTCGCCGCTTGGAGCGCCGGATGGGATTTTTCGCAGAATCTCTTCTTCGATCCGATGATTCCTGCGTGGGATGCACGAACCATGCACCGCACCGCCGTCGTGCCGTTGTTTTTTTTCATGGGGCGTCACGACTATGACACTCCTGCGCCGCTCGCTGCGTCATACGCCGCAGCAATTCAGGGCACGCACCGTTTGTTTTGGTTCGAGAACAGCGCACATTTCCCATTTTTCGAAGAACCGACGGCGTTTTATGCAGCGATGCGTGAAGTCCGCACGCTCGCAGCGGCTACTGGCCAATAGACCAGCTGCGTCTTGGCCGAAATTGCAGCATCAGGACCCTCGTGCACGACTACACTCGTCGCATCTTCTGCTGCATTCAGAGCAACTGAGAGCAACTGAGAGCAATCGTATGTTCAAAAAAATTCTCGTTCCCCTCGACGGCTCGTCGTGGTCGGAAGCCGTGCTTCCGCAGGTGCGCGCGCTCGCCCGCGAGCAGCAGGCAGAAGTCGATCTCCTGCGCGTGTCCACAGCGGCGCTGCACGTCTATTCGGAAGTGCCGTTCAACTACGCCGAGCTGATCGAGCGCGACATCGCCGACTGCAAGCGCTACGTCGAGGCGATCGCCGAGGATCTGCGCAAGGACGGCCTGACTGTGGCGACTTCGGTGGTGGACGGCTACGTGGCCGAGGCCATTCTGGACTTCGCCGACCAGAATAAAGTGGATCTGATCGCGATGTCGACGCATGGCCGCAGCGGCGTGCGGCGCATGCTGCTGGGCTCGACCGCCGACCGCGTCGTGCACGGGGCGCACATGCCCATTCTGCTGGTGCGGCCGGAGGATGCGAAGCCGTAGCGCGACGCAAATTTCTTCGTCATGTCGAACCGGGCGCTGCATATGCGGCGCCCGGCGCTGTTTTCCCACCTTCGAAACGAAGGAAAGGTACCCGGCTTCTAAGAAGCCGGGTACCTTTCCTTCGTTTCGAAGGTGGTCAGGCAATGTCAGCTGGGAAAGCGCTGCGCCGCCGGCGCCGGGGGGAAAAATCTCGGGTAATAATCGCCAGGTTTGTCTCCTACACTGCATGAAACTCTCCGAACTCACTCCCGGCTTGTCCCTGCTCGGCCTCGAAATTGAGCAGCTCTGCACCGTCGAGCTCGTCAAGCCGTTCGGCCTCGATGCCGTCGAGGTGATCTACCGGCGCGCCGACGGCAGCGTCGGCAGCCGCCTGCTGACCCGGGCGGACGAAGACGGCATCGCCGTCGCCCCTGCCGCCGCGCGTCGGCCGTGGGCGCTCGACGCCGACGGCGCGGCCTTCCGCCTCGCCGTGGAGGCCAGGCGCATCGACATGGCCGCGCAGTTCGACCCGATGATGGCCATCCACACCTCGAACGTCGAACCGCTCCCCCACCAGATCACCGCGGTCTACGAGTCCATGCTGCCCCGCCAGCCGCTGCGCTTCGTCCTCGCCGACGACCCCGGCGCCGGCAAGACGGTGATGGCCGGCCTCTACATACGCGAACTCATGCTGCGCGCCGACGCCCAGCGCGTCGTCATCGTCGCCCCCGGCAGCCTCGTCGAACAGTGGCGTGACGAGCTGTTCGAAAAGTTCGGCCTCGATTTCCACGTGTTCAGCTCGGCGCTGGAACAGTCGTCCGCTGCCGGCAATCCGTTCGAAGCCTTTCCGCGCCTGATCGTCCGTCTCGACCAGATGTCTCGCAACGACGATTTACAGTCGCTGCTCTGCGCCGCCGAATGGGACCTCGCCGTGTTCGACGAAGCGCACAAGCTCGCCGCTCACTACTCCGGCGCGGAAGTGCGCCGCACGCAGCGCTTCTCGTTCGCCGAAAATCTCGGCCAGCATACGCGCCATCTCCTGCTCATGACCGCTACGCCGCACAGCGGCAAGGAAGAAGATTTCCAGCTCTTCCTCTCGCTCCTCGATTCGGACCGCTTCTACGGCAGCCATCGCGACGGCGCGCACAAGGTCGACGTCTCCGACCTCATGCGCCGCATGGTCAAGGAGGAGCTCGTCAAGTTCGACGGCACTTCGCTCTTCCCCGAACGGCGCGCCTACACGGTGAACTACACCCTCTCGGATCTCGAG